>CALLFA010000232.1 GCA_937997635.1 uncultured Saprospiraceae bacterium
AGATATCCAGATAAAGCAACGATGGGTACATTGACTTTTAACATCAAAGACATGACTAAACACAGTAGAAAAGTAATGAGTTTGACAGGTAGCTGGGATTTAAAACGAGAGATGGGCGATATAGGCGGTCACTTTTTATTGATATGGCGGAAAATTAAAGGTGATTGGAGGATTGTTGTGGATCATACAAGTGCTAGGAGTTAGTTGTGCTGAAGAATGAATTTATTCGTCGAATTGAAGTAAAGCTAAGTCTTTTTTTGTCACTGATGGTGATCGTTTTGCCACATCATAATACTGATTCGCCAACGCACAATTAGCCATATTGTATTTGCAATCGTAAGCATAGGCGATAGCTAATCCCAAATTAGCATCTTTCCCATGGTCAAAATACTCACGAGCATAAAAATAATTCCTAGTTGCAGCATCAATATTGCCATTTTGAAAATGTTCTCTACCAAGATCAACATAGTGATTATAACTCTGAATGTTAGCTTCTTCAATTTCGCTTCGTTCTTCATTTAGCTTCAATTCTTGACACTCAACTATCGACTGCTTGTAGCCAATTCTATAATTTATAATCTGCTTATTAAAAAATTTAAAAAGAAATACCATCAGGATTCCAGAAATACCAATGAAAAAAAATACTTGTTTGATTATTGAAATCTTCTTGAGTCTAATTGCTTTGTTAAGTTTTCGCTTGTCTAGTGAAGAACCAGAATTTGTATTTAGCTTTATTTTAATTGGATTCTGTTGTTTAAAATATCCACTGGATATTCCTTTTTGGAGCCGTCTGTTGTCTTTATTGGATTTGGAATAGCTTGAGAATCCCATAGCATAGTTTTATAAAGTTATGTTTACCGTCCAATTTATTCATCGAACTGTTCAGGTCTAATTATCGTTTCGTTCTTTCTGTAATTTTCGACAAATGAATTCGTCGGTTCTAGAGGACAAAGTAGAGGATAATTAGAAATAAAACAATCTCAGTGATGATCCAATACTTTGCTGTACTTTTCCAATTCCTCATGCGTCTATTATTTTCCTTTTCATTGTCTGAAATTCTTCTTCCGTAATGATTCCGTCTTCCTTTAGTTTGGCCAAATCCTTCAACCTATCTAAAGCATCTTTAGGTTTGGCTTTAACAGCTTTGGATTCTTTGACAAAAGTCTCAGCTTCTTCCTGATCTTTTCTGATTTCTTTTGCCATTTCTTTTCCTTTCTCAAATTTCTCGTTGTAATACTTTTTGAGTCTGTCCGGATCAAAATCCAAAAATGTGCCACCTGTTTCAAAATGCGTTTTAAATACTTCGCCAATCGCATATGTAGAGGCGCCTGATAATACTGCTAGCGTCACGCCTCCAAGCACTGAACCTACACCTGGAATAATTTTAATGGCACGAGCACCCAGTCGCGCTAAGCCTGATCCTGTCAATGAGGTGATGATCGCCTTGCCTTCTGTTTCTTTAAAGTCGATTTCGTATAATTTGCACATTTGGCGTATCATGTCAAGCTGGATTGCACTAACTGCAAAAAAGTCGGCAATTGGTACAGGAATGAAGCCTGCTCCCATTGACCAAATCATGTGATTCTTAATGATGGAATTTGCACTGTCTTTCGTATCTACATTCTTCTTAGCCATTGAAAAGTTTAATACTAAAATAGTGTAAAGCAGCCATTTAGTTTCTATGAAACCGATTTTTTCGATTAGTGGACGAAAATAACGGATAAAATAGCTTATATCTGATAAGGCATTGATTGTAAATAGAAGTAAAATTATCGTTTGACTATCAATCACTTGGTGCTCTCTTAAGCCACTGTATTCAATGGGCTTGCCATTTATCTAGAAATAGTAGTTTCCACTGATACGTGTATTTTACAGTCCGATGGAGAAATCAGACATAGGAGGCGTTTTATTTGCATTAGCAGGTGCTGTTTTATTTTCATTAAAACCAGTGCTTATAAAGCTGATTTACAATATTCAGTCAGTGGAAACCATTCATCTATTGCTATTGCGAATGTTGATGTCTCTACCCTTCTATATAGGAATTCTTCTTTATGTCAAGCGTAAACAAGGACTGTATGCATTGTCTAAGGCTACAATAGCTGCGATCATATCCCTTGGGTTTTTAGGTTTTTATGTAGCAAGTTTCATGGACTTTGCAGGCCTCAAATTTCTATCAGCTAGTCTAGAACGTGTCATCATATTCTTAAACCCTACGATTGTACTCTTGTTATCTGCTGTCTTATTTAAAAAGAAAATTAAAGCAAAGCAATGGCTTGCAATAGCGCTTACTTACATAGGGATAGTCATTGCCTTTGCGTCTAATGATATGTTTAATGCTTCTGCGAACTTGCTGAAGGGAGCTACTTTTGTATTTGTTTCTGCCTTTTGTTATGCCGTCTATCTGATAGGTAGTGAAATTTATTTGCGAAAAATAGGTACACTAGAATTCACTTCTTATACAATGATCGTGGCTTTTGTGTGCATAGCTATTCATTATTTATTTACGAGTCCATTATATGGTATATTGAATTACGATGTTAAGGTATATGGTTATACATTCATTATGGCTATTCTCTCAACACTGTTCCCATCATTTTTATTTGCAGAAGGAATAAAACGCATTGGTGCTCCCAATGGCTCCATTGTGGGAGGCATTGGGCCAGTATCTACTATACTGTTTGCTGTATTATTATTGAATGAGTCTATAAGTTTACTTCAGTTGATTGGTACCCTTTTAGTCATTGGAGGGGTATTGGTTATTTCGTATGAGTCGAAAAAGAAGAAATCTATACTGAAGAACTAATCGTGTTTATCTGAGAGTAAATACTTCGTGTTGTGATGACAACAATTTGAGGTGGTCTTATTGTTCAAACTGGCTAAACTGGTTCCAAATTAAAATGAGGTTGATCTGGTAAATGTATTGATATATCATCGCCAACACTAATTTCTCCTCCAGCTATTACTATCCCCATAATTCCGGCTTTCCTAATCAAATTGCCTTGTTCGTCTTTTTCTAAAACTTCATTCATCAAGCCTTCCTTAATTGAATTAAGTTGATAACATGGATTTCGTAAACCTGTAATTTGGATTTTTGCACTTTTCCCAATTGCTAGTATCGTATTCCTAGGAAGTTTAAGTAAATCAATCCCTTTGGTTGTAATATTTTCACCCATTTGAGCTGGACTTACTTCAAATCCTTGGCTTTTGAGTTCATCAAACAATTCTGATTGCATCAAATGCACTTGTCTTAAATTTGGTTGTGCTGGGTCTTGCTTTACTCTTGAGCGATGTTTTACCTTCTCCCCCATATGGGCATCTCCTTCAACACCTAGCCCATTGATTAAAATAATACTGCTACATCTATTTTTACTAAATGAATGGGTATTGCTTTTACTTACAGAAAGTACACTTCTCATTTGTTTTCTGCATGTTTAATCTTTAACTAATTTATTTTGTAATCTTGAGATTGACCGATTCGGAATGAGCACCAAATTCTGGAGCATACTGACATTGAATGGAACTGAATCCACTTGAATACTCCCCTCTCAAATTCACCGTTAAATCATATTCTAATACATGCGTTCCTCGGGGTAAATCATTAATTAGGAAGTGGGTACTTGCATCTTCAGTTACCTGATAATAGTATAAGGCTTCTGTATAATTATATTTACTGATAACATCTTTAGGTTCTAATCCACTCGCTCGCTTATCTTCTATATGGACAAATTGCAATGCTCTATCATTCTTGATGGTCAATCTTACCGTTAATTGATCTCCAGGTTGCAGCTCCTTAGATTCTATAGGCGAAAGAACTGGGCCACTTTCTGTTAATTGTTTAATGAATATAGATTTTTCTATTCCTATTGCATCTGAATTAAATGATTGAATTTCTCTAATCGGTTTTTTATAACTCTTGTAGACAGATGCCCAGATGGGATCTTCATTATTATTTGTAATCTCTATTGAAGAGTTAGAATTTGCTACGTCATTACTTAATGCTATAGTCGTTTGAGTGCCTTTATTTACAAAGTTATTTTCTTCAGTTAATTGCTGGTTGTCAATGGTCACGTTGATGTTTTCTAGACTATTTGAATGTACCTTATACGACCTGTTATTCAAGAAAGCAAATATAGCTGAACTTGTAGATGGTTTGCTATTCCAAGCATTTGTGCGTTTGTTATTAATTAGCCAAAGCTTTGCACCTTCAAGCATCGAGCTTTCATTAGTCATTTTTTCTAAAAACTCCATAACTGAAACATGCTTGTCAATAGAAGATTGATTACTGAAATAATTTCTGTTTGTTTTCCAGTAAGTGCCTAATGTTTTAGATTCAATTGCTTGTTCTTGAATGGATATGAGAATTTTATTGCTCAAATCAGCAATGTTTAGTCTATCCGCAATTGTACCAATTGTCGCCTGTGTTGAAGATGGGTAGTCAACCCACCCCACACTATACCGACTTTCAAATTTTTTAATGAGAGCTTTATTCAATGGATACTCATCATGAAAATAGCTTCTAGCAAGAACAAGGGAAAATAAGTCAAGAACATTATCTCTCTGTAATGCTTTAGACAACTTCCTTTCCATTTCCTTGTCGATAAAGCTTATTAATTTCTCAATATTTTCATTTTGAAAGTTATGTGGAATTCCCTTTTCATTTAATCTTCCAATTTCTTGCAACACGTTTGAAGAAATAAACAGACTCGATGCTCTATCTTTTAGCCAAGAAAATCCTCCGTCGGATTGCTGAAACGACAGAAGTTTGTCCAAGCTTTTTGTGAGATGCGCTTTTGTATTGTTGTCATCAAGGTACTTCAACATTGACTCGCGTTGATATTCTTCATTATCTGCATTTCGTAGCCAAGGCGTTTTTTTCAACGCTATAGTTTTAAACTCAGTCTTGCTCGCTAACTGACTTTTAATGTTTGATTCCTCTTTTTGAACTGCCTTCAATTGATTTTTAACAGATGGATTGTTGTTGACTATAAAATCACCAATGGAATTAGCAACAAATTGATATAAGTAGTTGCTGCATGTTTCAAAAGATTTATTTTCCAAATAAGGCAATGCTTGAATGATTTGCCAATCGAGATCTGCCATCAACTCCAAATGAACTGTTGCATTTTGCCCAGATCCAAGAGAACTCAAACTGTAATTGATCGTTTCTCCAGCTTCCAAAAATAATGCTTCAGATTCTCTAACAAGTTGACTATCTTCTAGAAGTTGCAAAAAGTCTTCGATTACATCCGAACCCTTCTCATGTTTTACGCCAGTTCTAAACCCAATAGAACGACTTTCTAAATCATCTGAGAAGGTCAATTCCCAGTCAACAGATACAGAAGAACCTTTCGGTAGGATAGTTTGCTTTTCTTTTTGATTTAAACTTATTTGATCACTTATGTTTTCTCCAGTGTTTATGTCGAAAAATTCTATCCACGTTGTCGCTTGTATATCCTCATTAGAGTTGTTTACCATCTTTGTCGTCATCCAAAGCTTATCTTTTAACCTGCTAAAACGAGGTTTATTTGCGAGTATGAATACATCTTGAGTTGTTCTTAGATGTAGTGTGTCGTAAAGAAACCTGCCTTGCTTATCGTGTGCAAATACAAGTAATTTCCATGATGTCATTGCATCATTCATTGTAAATGCAATCATTGTATTTCCATTAGCAGTTGATGTAATATTTGGATAGAAAAAAACTGTTTCGTCAAAATTTTCTCTAGGTTTAGATTGAACATCTTGCGTACTTTGTGAAGCAGCATCAACTCCATTTTCATCTGCTATTGATACAGCATCAGCTTCACTAAATGCTTCCGCATCCATTGACGCTTCAGGCATGGGAAGACTAGATCGTTTTGCTGACTTTCGAAAACTATTTCTACTCATCATAACAAACCCATAGGTATTTAATTTTGGATAAGAATTATCAGGACGCGGAGTGTTCGGCCTATTAAATATCGGTTGATTTACGATTAAAGAATAATCTAATTTGAATGCTGTGTAAATAGGCAAAACCTTACTTCTGTATTCTGGAAGGGTGAATGGTCTCCATTTATGTTCAGTATGCAAATCATCTAAAGATGAATCATACATCGACCAAACACTTTCGGTAATTAAATCTTTATTATCAATGTCTTTAAAGTTCACCTTCCATTCTACTTCTTCTCCCGGTTCTAGTGTAGATGTATAACTATCTAATGAGTAGGATAGTTTGGTTTTAGTGTAAGGAACCTCCACAGCAATTGATTTGTAATCGATTCTGTTTTTATAAACACTTCTCAGATGTACAACAAACCCACCAATATCAGCATTTGTTACAGTTGTTTTTATTTGGTTTTGAGTTTTTAGCCATTCTTTGGAAGAAATAAGTCCATCTCTTTCAATTAAATATTGCAACTGCACTTCTTCTTGCGGAATTGAAACATCAATGATAAGTTCGTCACCTACTTCGTATGTCGATTTATTTAATCTATATGAAATTAAATCTACAGAAGGATTAATTCGATTATTAAAATCAACGATTTGAAACTTTCGTTCCGTGACAAGTTTATCCTCTTTAGATATTTTCAATACATAAAAACCAGCCTCTAGAGGTGACAAGTCTAAATTGGAATTTTCATCAATTGTTGACTCCATTTTATAAACCTCACCAAGCTCTTGCCAGGTGTCAGGATCGTTATTATTGAATGCATATTCGAACGGCATACTCGCATAGTCGTCTTCACTCAGAAGAATAGTATCTAGTGAATTCCAATATTTATCCTTCTTCCAAGATTTAGGTGCTTCAAGTTTGTACACTGTGATATCTACATCTGCTCTTATTTCTTCACCCACACTGTTTGTCGCTTTAATTGGTGTGTTTCTTAATTGTTCTTTTGATATTACTTCTGGTAAATTCAAGTCAATATTAAATCCTGTCAAATTAACATTGAAATTCTTTGATGCGAATTGAGTTTCTCCCGTAATGTCAGCTATACTCAACTGAATGTCAAAATTATAATTAGCGCCTTTATACAACGGAGCATGTAACGGTAAAAGAAAAGATGCACTCCCATTTCTGTCTGTTGTGACTTTTCCATTTACAATTTCAGCTTCTGTTGAAGAGCGATGATATGAATATCTATATCCAAATCTGAATGCTTTGCGCGTAACACGATACTCAATAACAGCATTTGACAATGGAGCTCCTGAAAACAATTCTGATAGGGTCTCAATTTGAATAGTATCCCCGATGACAAAGGCCTCTTTAGGAATATTTATGCTTGTAGTAAAAGTTGGTCTTTTATACTCCTCTACTTGAAATCGTTGATTACCTCTAATTATATTTGATTTGTTTTTCAACTCAATAGAATAAGCACCTGCCAGACGATCTTCATTAATAATAAAGTCAAACGCAACACTTCCAAATTCATTTGTCACTAATTGCTCAGTATGTATTTCTTGATAATTAGGATCGCGAACTGTCAGTGTTAAGGCTTCATTTGGAAATAAGCGGTTGCTTTTAGCTTGTGTATCGAAAGAAACAGGAATAGCTTTTCCCTTAAGTTGATTTCCTGGTCTGTAAAGATTCCTGTCTGTAAATATGTGAATAGCTGTCTGTGTATTGTCATTAAATTGGCTATTTGAGTATTGTACAGAGGTTTCATATACATCTTCACCCTTACTTAACCTTAGTTTAGTCCTCTTTCTTCCATTTATATTGTAGTGTGCCTCACCTTTGGAATCTGATTGTATAGTGCGAATAACATTTTCTTCGATTTGATTTCGACGGTATTTTTCTTCTATGATTTCTATGCTGACATCTGAGTAGGCGTGTCCTGTTTCTCTATGGAAAATTTGCAAATGGTTGCCAGTCGAGGTGGCAAGAGCGTGGACCGCTAAGTTTGATACTTGGAAAAAATTAACGGAACTTTGATCCTCATGATTAGACAGCAACACATAACGGCCGATTGGTAATTTTGGGAGACTGGATTCTGTAGTTAGTTGTCTATACTCGCTATCTGGTAAATCAATATTGAGTGTTTCTAAACTGCTCAGACCTTGGAGTAATTTGAGTTGCTCTTCTCGGCTTCTAATTGATTTATATCTTCTTATTCCATCAGCTGTTATTGGTTTAATAGACAGCTCTAGTCTTTTAATGTTTTTATAATTTAAGGAGAACAAACTTGCTTGCGTTGGGAGTAAGGCCTCTTCCATTTGAATATCAAAGTGAGGTCGTTCTAGATTTGACAATAATGAATTCGCGTCATATACGAGAGTACTGTCTTTATTTAATTCTTGTACTTCTAGGAGCAAATCTCTGACTTCATTTAAGTTTGAATTTTCCTTATTGATTAAGAAACTTGCTAAATAGTACTTTGCATAGTAAGAGTTACTAGAGAGCTTAGTTAGCCGTTGTTCATATAATTCATTTTTGTTTGCTGCTTGTGAAATCCTGTACACATATTTCAATCTATCTGCATTGATCCTATCAACAAGTACATTCTCTTTGTGATACTTCAATAATTCCTGATACAATTGAATAGTTCTGAGTTGCGAACTCTCAGCAAGTGAAGATGAATTACCAAAATTAAAGTTTACGAAAACATCCATATCAGCAAACCCTTCGTCTGCTTTCATCACAAAATCATTTGTAGGCAATGCTGTTAAAGTAATTTCATTGCTAAAATGTGAAATTGCTCTTGTGATTAAAAGAGTATTAAGATCAAAGCCTTTAGGTGTTAATTGTGGTTTGTCAAGTAAGCCATTTATTTTTTGAGCGATTTGTCTGTCTTCTAGCGTCTCTACAGACGAAAGATAGTGAGTATTACTTTTCTTTATCAAATCCTGCAGGCTCCATGTTCGGATGTCATTTGAATCGGTAATTATTTGTGTCCGTTCTGCAATCTTGAACTGATTAATTCGTGCATAATTATCATACAATTCTCCAAGAACACTATGATATATCCGTTTGTATTTAAGATCATTTAAATTGGCTAGTCTATGTTCAAAGTCTTTAATCGTCTTTTCATAAGAGTCTTCAGAAAGCCTTGATTGATACTTAGCTTCATAGAATATAGCTCTTAAGATTTGATCTTCATTACCCGTATTTTCAAACTCAGGAAGTTTAGATTGGACTTTCCCTAGAGCTGTTTTAATTTGACCTTCTAGCTCCAAAGAGTCAACTTCATTCCAAAAGTCAAAATAAATATGTATGGGATTATCCATTTTTTCTGGTTGAATCTTTTTCGAACAAGCGGTACATAATCCAAAGATGAAGAGAATAAATATGAATTTTAATGATCTCATTGTATTTAAGATGATGGAAACAAAGGAAATACACAAATTACATCAGTTAATTTGAGGTTAAAAAAGAAAGCCAATTCATGAATTGGACATACTTAAAGTACTATTTTGATACACTAGATGAGAAACATAGATGATATAAGTTACAATTTTAATGAATCTAATGTCTTTTGGTTAAATGTAGCTATTTCATTTATCATGTTAGGAGTAGCTTTAGGTCTGACTATTGAAGATTTCAAGAGAGTGTTTAAGCAGCCAAAACAAGTACTTGCTGGTTTGATCTCTCAACTGCTTGTTTTGCCTGTAGTAACTTTGATTTTGATTTATATATTCCAACCTCAGCCAAGCATAGCTCTAGGCATGATTCTTATTTCAGTATGTCCTGGTGGTAATATTTCAAATTTTATGAGCTCATTAGCTAAAGCTAATGTTGCATTATCAGTAAGCTTGACAGTGGTCACTAGTTCTTTAGCTATTATTTTCACCCCTTTAGGGTTGAGATTTTACGGTTCATTATACGAGCCAAGTCAGCAATTATTGAGAGAAGTCAGCCTCAATATCACCGATGTATTTTCAACCATCTTTTTCATTATTGGCTTACCAATGCTTGTAGGAATGCTTGTCAAGTATTTTTACAACGATTTTGCTATTACTGTAGAGAATGTTCTCAAAAAAGTGTCGATGCTAATTTTTATTGCGATTGTCATTATAGCAGTTTTTACAAATTTTGATTCATTCCTTACCTATATTCCGGCTGTCATGGGCTATGTTATCATACACAACTTTTGCGCTTTACTAGGCGGGAATATGGTGTCTCGCCTCTTCTCTTTGGATCAGGCTTCACGGAAAACACTGACTATAGAAACAGGTATTCAAAATTCTGGATTAGGACTGGCGCTCATTTTCACTTTTTTTAATGGCCTCGGCGGTATGACCTTAGTAGCTGCTGCATGGGGTGTTTGGCACATTATTGCTGGACTTAGTATTGCTAAATATTATAGCCGCAAATTTTAAGAAATTAATTCAATAAGTTGATCGGCAAAATACGGAGCCAGTGATGCTCCTTTAGTACCAAGTCCATTAAACGCTACTAGTTGAGAGTGTTTTGGATGTATTGAAACAATTGGTTGTCGTTCCTTAGTAGAAGGTCTAACTCCTGCTTTATGGTCTAAAATTTCATATTCCACATTCAATAGCTTATCCAGCACCCCACATATATAAGCTCGCTTTTCTTTTGTTGGTTGATTATCAAGGTTTTCCCACTCATACGTTGAACCTATCCAGAACACTTCATTTCCAACAGGAACGAGGTATACTTTATCTTTTAAAATGGATTCAGGACGAAAATTTGGAATGCGGACATATAATACTTCTCCTTTGACTGGTTCCATAGGCAAATCAGAGAAAAAGGGGTTTTCCTTTACATAATGGCCTTCACAAAAAACCACTTTTTCTGCATACATTCCTTTATACTCAACTTTTGCTGCTTGTATGTCTATTTTATGATGCTCAAAAGACTCAGAGAAGAAACATGATTTATACATCTCTTTCAGACTCTCAATTAATAATTGAACATTAATTCTATATGCTTTAATTGTCCCCATTCTCTTCTTATGGGAAACAACCTCCTTCCATTTTGAGAGGTCATATCTATCGGTCGTACAAAAGTCTGGTTCGTTTAAAGAGATGGAGTCCCATAAATTCTCATCTTTTACATCAAATAAAGACCTATGTATATCTTTCGTTTCTAAAATCTTAATATTTAGATCTAACTCAATTGACGAATAGGTCTCTCTTAACTTCGGCAATAGTCTCTCAAAATGCCAAGATTTGACAAATCTTCTTCCAGTAATAGGATTAATCAAACCAGAAGAGATACTGCTTGCTGATGCTTTTGCAGGAGCATCATATATGATGAAAGACTTATTTAACTTCCAGAGCTTATAAGACAGTATTGCACCTGCTATTCCAAATCCAACTATGATGTAGTCTATAGAATTTTTCATAAAAAAATTGGCGGTCCTACCGCTAGAACCGCCAAAATTAACCAATGGTCTACCTGAGAAAGACCACTTATGTATTTGAAGTGATTATTTGCTAACCACTATCATTTTCTTAGTGACAATCTGAGATCCAGTCTGCAATTGGTAATAAAGTACACCCGTTGCTTCCAGATCTTTTGCATTCACTGTAACAGTATTATAACCTGCCGCATAATTTCCATCAATCTTCATCAACTCTTTACCAGCAACATCAAATATTGAGATGCTAGCTTGAGAAGCTGAAGGTAAATCAAATCCAATTGAAGTCGTTTCTTCAAATGGGTTAGGCTGGTTTTGGTATAGAGCAACAGCTGAAGCAGTCTCACCAAATACTAAATCAATTCCGTATGTATCTAGTTCTTGACCGATATATGCTTCAGACTTAGCTATTGATGAATTCAATGCAAGAGCTTGAGATAATTTAGTTTCTTGAGTTGCCTCAAAAGTCAATGTAAATAAGGTCTCATCTGCACTTACTTCAAGTGTTTGAGGTGAGTACCAAAGCATTGATAAATTACCCTCTTCTATTCCAATATTCGTTTCGTCAACATCCAATGCACCTTTTTCAATGCCTTTAAATGTCATTCCATTATGAGCCAAAGTGAATTGGTAACCTGCTACTTGATCAAAGTTTTCAGCTGTTACATCAACTGTCACTAATTGACCTGCAATTACTAATTCGTCATTTGCTTGTAGTGTTAAGGTTCCAGTAGTACGAGATTCTGCACCTTGGAAACTTTCATTTACGTCACCAATCTTGACACCGATAAAGTCTTCAGACATCATATCTTGACTTAGTCTTGATATGTTGATATCAGAATTGAAAGGCCATGGATTCGTTTCATCAAAGAACTGCTGATCTGCATTAACGAAAATCCATGAACTAATGTTTGTTAAACCATCAGTAACTCCAAGTATTAAACGCTTCAATTCAGCTAAATCAACTGCACTTACTCTTCCGTCACCAGAAGCATCTGCTGCCAAAATCGTAAACGGATCATCAAATGCTGCAAGATCGACAATGTGTCTTGAGATTAATACCAAGTCAAGTGTAGATACACCTTCCATGTAATCGTCATCTCTTGCTGCAGTCAATTGATAATTCTCATCTGCTGGATTACTTGCAAAAGCATATTCACCGGCTGCATCTGTTGAAGCAGTTACTGGATATTCGCTTAATCCAGCTGCATCTACAGTTACTTGAACGTTATCAATCATTTCTCCGTATGAAGTTCTCACTTGACCAGCTATGGTGAATCCTGAGCCCATCTCTTCTTCTTCTTCCTCTTCCATTTCTTCAATCTCACCTTCTGGATCACAAACATTACCGTTATCAGCAAGTATGATTCCTACTGTACAGAAATCTCCGTTTCCATCTTCATCCCAAACATATACATCTAACTCTGCAAAGCTTTCAAAATCACTGCAGTGGAATGTAATTCCAGTTTGGTCATCAAAACCTTGACCACCTGGCGCGATTGGTGTTTCGCCTGATCTTACTAGTGTGAATCTCAAGTCATCTACATCTGTACAGTTATCAAAACTACCGAAGTCAAACTCAGCTCCCCATACGGTTACTGCTCCATCAACTGCCATAAAGGCTGTTGTCAAACCAGCTACACAGAATGGCGTTGGCGCTTGTTGGTCACCAAATGTTACTGTCGTTTGTGCACTAGAATCATTGCCACAACCATCGCTTACTCTCCAAGTGATGATGTGTACATCTCCAGGACTTCCTTCTTGTGAGTTCATTGTCGTTGAAGGACCTCTGTCTGTTTTACTTGCAATCACTTCTCCATTTCTAGATACTGTTATTGACCATTGTAGTAATTCTGATCCTGTCATTTGACCACCACAGAAATCACTTGCATTGGCTTCGATAACATCACTACCTATGCAATCTGGAGCATCATCTTTATTGTCTGCTCCTCCACCTGTATTCACAACATAAGTCCCTGGTGCATCAATTTCTGGTGCTGTGTCATCATTAACCACGATCACTTGATCATATGTATAGAATCCATCTACATCTACACTTGTATATCTGAAGTATACTGGATTCCCAATGTCAGGTCCGCTTTCAGGACATCCTGGTCCATCTAGCTCTGACTGTGCCCAATCTTCTACTGCTTCGAAACTGTCTCTTGATGTATCGTTATCATCATCTGTTCCAGATCCATTTGCATCGAATGTACACCAGTCAACGACTGTCCATCTTCTGATGATTTTCAAGCAAGCATCTCCTGCTGCAATGGTATCAGCTTCTACAGAGTAACCGATTAGACCACATTCAGTGTCACACCATACTGGTATGCCTAAACCGTCTGAACCAGTGCCATCACTGTCAGCATCTCCTATATTGTCTGGAGTACATGCCACGACATCACCTAGTGTTACTGACGTTGGCGTTTCTACAACTTCTCTGTCATCGTTCAACTCTATGTTAACACCATCAACTGTCTTACCATCAAATGACCTTGGCCACTTAATTGTATTTGGATCAAATGCTGTATTTGCATCTACACTTACGATTTGTTGACAGAATGCATCTCCTGAAGAGAAGCCACCACTGTTATCTAAATCAATGAACCACTCTCTTACTGTCTGACCACCAGCACATACATTGCTTCCTCTACTTTCGCTTAACAACTCTACTTCGAATGGGCTTTCTCTCTCACATGATGCACCTACCATTGCTGGTGGAGCTAGAACATCTCCGTCCACACATGAAATTGTTAAATCCTCGCAAACGAGTGTCGGAGCTGATTGATCAACCACTTCTACGCTTACGATACATTGGTTAACATTACCAGCTTCATCTTCTACGAAGAGAATTACTTGTACTATCTGTCCAAAGTCATCACAGCAGAATTTCACGAATTCACCTCTTTGAGAGATTTGTCCGATATTCTCACCTGTCAACTCACAATCGTCTTTGAATACAGGCTCACCTAAGTCTACATCTGCAGTTAGTGGAGCACAAGTTCTTGGAGCAAAACCAAGAATATTTCCTTGACAATCTCTCACTGGGTCTCTCCAGTCTTCTAGTCTTACAGCTGTGATGGTTACTTTTCCACAACCACTGTCATGACTACCTTCATCAAGATCAGCTGCAAATATTTGTGCCGATCCAAAGCCATCTGTATTACCTGTTAAGGATACCTGTAGTGCTGTTTCACATACTGGCACTGGAGGCACTTCATCAACAACGATAAGGTTTAAACTTACTGATGTCGCATTTCCACAATCATCACTTACTGTACCTGTGATTGTGATTGGGCTCTGGTCTAACCAAAGATCAACGATCACATCTCCGTTAACAATTCCTTCTGTTGAACTAAACTCAACCAACGGTGATTCATCACAGTTATCTCTAACTCTTAAGTCAGGTAAGTTAAATATGGCGCTACATGACCAAGGCTCTATGCTTGTTGTTACATCACTTAAGTTTGTAACTGGCACGTATTCACCGTTCACTAATTCAACTATTTCTGGTGGAGTCAAATCTATAATCTCTATTGTCTGTCTTCCTGTCAGGGTAACATCAGTATTACACCAATCAATCAAGTTCCACGTACGGATGATCTTTCTACCTTGACCACATGCATCAAATTCTATATCTGAGAATCCAGATAAAACGTTACATACTCTGTCTACGATTGGTACTACTGGGTTGGTAAGTCCTGCTTCTTCAAAAACTGATACCAGTTCTGTTGTAGCAATTTTATCAACGATTGTTTGTAATACCCAGACATCTTGTCCTCCGATATTTTGCATCACCATTGTATCTCTTAAGATTGTATCGATAGATATTGTATCTAATACAAAAGTCTCTACAAGGTTTACTATAGTATCGTGTACGTTTATGTAGTTCGGGTAAGCTAGGCTTCCGCTACCAGTTGATGCTAGTATAGAAGCAGGGTCACCAAAGGTGAACTCGATTGGATCTTCTCCTTCTGGTATTTCTATTTGATCTAAATAATCACAATCGAGAGTCACATCTCTCGGGAATGAGAATACTTCATCTGTAATATCAAGAGACTGAGTGGAATATACTTGTGTCAGAATCTCAACAGTCTGAATCTGTCCGTGAAGAAGTACTTTACCTGTATAGACAAGCGTAACAACTTCTCCTTCATCACTACAAATATCACCCTCTACTGTTCTTTCAACTCTGATGTCTCCGATAAGATCAGGGCCACAGTTTCCAAATGCTGCTGCTACCTCTTCTGGAGTAACCAATGCTGCAGGAACCAATTCTTCTGGTCCACACCATAGGACACATCCTTCTGGAATAGTACCATCTTCAGTTGGCTCACAAGGAGAGCTAAACTCTGGAACAATATTCGCTTCGACGATTATCTCACCCCAGCATGAATTTCCTCCACAACTGATTTGATATCTGACCGTATTTCCAGCATCTTCTGCTAATAAGTAATCATTTCTCAAGAAATCATCATGTTCGTCGAACAATTGAATAGAATATGTTCCTGGTAGAGGAGCTTCTAATAACTGATCTGGAGTTAATCGTAACATACAAGCTACATTTAAGCTTATCTGTAGATCACCGTTACATACCAGTTCATCACACATTTCAGGAACTAAAATCTGTATCAATTCTGGATCTTCATCATCACCTCCGTCTGTTTCATTCGGATCATTATTGTCCGTCAGGTCATCAAATTCAGAATTATCACCTGGCGTACTATCTATATCATCACCATTATCATCAGTGATTTCTGCGTTATTAATCAATGATCCTCCAACAAAGTCTGGATCAATTGTTAAAACTATCTGCAATGATGCAGCGGTTCCAGCAGGGATACTAGCTATTGTATTAGTAACAGTTCCAGTTGGACCACCTGACCACCCATTTGTATCGCTAGCACTTAAGCTCGCCCCAGCAGGAATGAAGTCAGAGACAACAATACCAGTAGCGTCTATCGTACCTTGGTTAAATACCGTGATTGTAAAAGAAACATCATCACCAGGAGCAATTGGTCCTGCTGTATCAACAACTTTTATCAATGCCAAATCAAAAGTAGAAGGCACTAAACCGGCATCAATATGAGTGTCATCATCATCACCAGTCGGATCCACACAAGTTGCAAGACCTGTACTCATGTCAACGTCGTCAGCATCTGCAGGATCAGCACAAGCTGAAGTCGCATCTGGACTGAATGATTCGAATCCATCAGGTCGTACAAATTGTACCGTGTACATTTCTGTAGGGATCAAACATGGTTCTCCATTATTGTTAACAAGAGGACCAAATGCATACGAACCATCTGCACCTGTAGTCGTACTTGCAAGTAAAGCACCAGGAGTTCCATCAGCATTACAAGGGAATAAATTCACTGTAACACCAGGAACTGGAACTTCTGCTGGACCATCTTGGCATCCATTTGTATTCACATCAGTAAAGACAACTCCACTTATTGCTTCGCAAACAATTACTGAAATTGCTTCAGGATCTTGATCATCTCCTCCATTTGTATCAGCTACATCATTATCATTCGCCAAATCATCTGGCGTACCATCATCACCTGGTGTACTATCTGCATCTGTAGCTAATCCGTTCGCAGGATTTGAATCATCATCTGCGCTAAAAATTTCAGCATCATTAATTATTCTACCACCTCCAAAATTCGGATCAATGATAAATGTTATTTGTTCTGTTATAGAACTTCCAGCAGCCAAGAATGGAATCGGTGAATCTAGACTCGCTGTTGAGCCAGTAACTGTCCAATTTGCATCAGCCAACATTAGTTCAGCTGGGACATCATCTATAACTTCAATATTAAACGCGTTTAATGTTCCTTGATTGATAACTGTAATATCAAACGTAACAGCATCACCTGGATCAAATGGACCAGGAGTTGAAGCATTAAGCGTTTTTGTCAGTGCTAAATCAAAACCATTTGTAACAGTTCCTACAGTAATCATTTCTGGATCTTGATCATCACCTGGAGCATTCGGATCATCATTGTTTGCTAAATCATCCGGATTTGCATCATCACCTGGAGTACTGTCTATATCTGTTGGTGGCATATTATTAGGATCTGAATCATCATCAGCTTCACTAATCTCTGAATCATTCACGATGGATGAACCTGTGAATGTTGGATCAATTTGGAATGTAATAGGTACTATAGTTGAGGCTCCAGCTGCCAAAAATGGGATTGGCGTATTCAATGTTGCTGTACTTCCAGCTATAGTCCAGTTTCCGTCAGCTAGTATTAAGCCAGCAGGCACATCATCTGTTAACCCAATATTAAAGGCATTTACGGTACCTTGGTTTATTACTGTAAGATCAAATGTTACTACACTTCCTGGAGAATATGGACCAGGCGTAGCAAAATTTACTGTTTTGACCAAAGCTAAATCAAATATAGCTCCAGAAATAGGCACGATAGGAATCATTTCTGGATCCTGATCATCACCACCCGCCGTATCTGCAATATCATTATCATTTGCTAAATCATCTGGCGTACCATCATCATCTGGTGTACTATCTGCATCCACTGGAGGAGTGTTACCAGGATTGGTGTCATCATCTGCTCCACTAATCTCTGCATCATTCGTTATCGATGTACCGGTAAAGGTAGGATCAACTTGGAATGTCACAGGAACTGTAGTCATAGCTCCAGCTGCCAAAAATGATATTGGTGTATTTAGAGTTGCTGTAGTTCCAGCCAACGTCCAATTTCCATCTGCAAGTATTAAGCCCGCAGGAACATCATCTGAAAGAC
>CALLFA010000233.1 GCA_937997635.1 uncultured Saprospiraceae bacterium
ATCTAGTGCGTTAATTTATTTTTACCGTATCATCCATCTTGTCTATCTTATCATCTTAAAAATCATGTTCAGACAACTACTCTGTTTTACCTGTGACAACATAGTCTGAACAGGATGTATAAGATCTATAGATGATCATGATGTTTTTAACACTTGCACAAGCTATTATCTGATGCGTTAATTTATTTATATCGTATCATCAATCTTGTCTATCTTATCATCTTAAAAATCATGTTCAGACAACTACTCTCTTTTAGCCCGTGAAAAAATAGCCTATTTATTAAATATTGAATTGCGTCTGTAGGTCCTGATAAATTTACCTATTTCAGGATCAAGTTTACGTGCTTCTCTAGAAAAATAACCAGCTATAAAAAAATAAAATGTCACTAATCCACTGAGGATAAAAGGTGAGTTGACAACACCTCTTTTAAGCGCAGATAAACTACCGATCAAAAAACCGTAATCCAAATTGTGAAAGACTTTGGCATTTAATTTCGATGTTTTGATCCAGCCATTTAATTCATTTGTTTCTCTAAAATGCTTGACATGTAAATCATCTCTTCGTTTGATTTTCCAGTTGTGATATCTCAATATAAATTCATCTGCAGAATCCCAACCCATAAACAATTGAAGGCCTCCCATTTGTTTAAAAGCAGCAACCCTGTAGGACTTTAATGCGCCCCTGATATGATCAGCTTTAGATACCTTTTCTTCTTTCCATTTTTCATTTTCAAAAATGGTACAAACACCTCCTGCTAAGCCTATTGTTTTATCGGTAAATACTTTTTCGAGTTCTTGAAAATAGTGTGGTGGAAACTCCAAGTCAGCATCAAATTTACTGACAATATCAAAGTCATCGAGTTGTTCTGAATCCAGACCAAGATTAAATGCTCTAACTATTTTCGCACCAGTTGCGCGAGGGTCCTTTTTTGTATTTGTTACAATTTTCAACCAAGGATATTGGAGTGCGTATTTATCTAATAATCTGGGCGTGTTGTCCGTAGACCCATCATCAACGATAACCATGCGACTTGGGAGTACTGTTTGTGCTGCAATTGACTCAACCACACGGTGGATATTGTCTTCTTCATTATATGCAGGCACGATGACTAAATGCTTCATCATTTATATGCAATACTTTCCATTAATGCTTTCAACTCCATAGCTTTATTTTTTCTAGAATATTCATCAATAAGATCTGTCTTGGGTTTTTCGAGATCATTCCTACTATATACTTTATTGAGATAAGCTGAAATGTCTTCTGTACTCTCTTGTTTAAAACACTTGCCTGATAGAGTTTTGTTTATCAGTTCAGCAGCATCGCCAGAATCATTTCCTAAACACACGATAGGACTGCCTGCTGCCAAGTATTCGAAAAGTTTGGCTGGGATTCTCCCATTTGATGCCTTAGAATCATTTATCGCCAACACCAATATCGATGATTTAGCCATCCATTGTTTTGCTTCTTTATGGTTGACTACTCCAGGCATGATGACTCTATCCTCTGGAAGAAATTGTAGAATACTTGTTTTGGTTTCTGGAGATATACCACCAACCAGCACTAATTTTATTTGTTGCTTATCCTCTTTGTCAAGAAGACGCTTAACAGCTTTTACTAAGCTATCTAAAGACCTGTCTCCATGAAGCGAGCCAATATGACTAATTAAAAATTCGTTTGGGGTTCTTTCTTTTTTAATGTAATCATCAAAGCCATTTGTAATGACCTCCGCTCTGTTTGCTCCAAGTGCAATAAAATCCTTTCTCCAGTTTTCACTAACAGTCAAAACGACATCAGCCTTAGTGATTACTTTTTTCTCTAGATTCTGATGTTTTCGAAGAGACGATTTAGTCAGAGGCAGCTGTTGAAAATAATCCATCTTAGTCCAAGGATCTCTAAAATCAGCAATCCAAGGCAATGTTATCTGTTCACTAATGGCAAGCCCACTTAGGTGAACAGAATGCGGAGTACCATTGGTGAATATTAAATCAAATGCATGTTTTTTATGAAGCTCAAGTGCTTTGCGTGTCACCGCTTTAACCCAATTCATTTTGGGATCTGGGATAAACACATTAGCACGAATCCATTTAGCTAGGCGGCTTAACAACCCTGTCGACTTTGCTTTTATGTTTCCTTCCTGATTAAGCTTAGGCACTTTTTTGATAAATGAAGTTATGTCTTTAATCACAACTTGATGAATAGACACGTCAGCGGGTATCTCTGATTGCAAATTTTCATCTATTTGATAATAGCTAGCATTGCGGGGACAAATGACATGACAATCAACACCAGCTTCCGAAAGATTTTTGACAAAGTGCAATATCCGTTGAGGCGAAACACCACCAGCGGGTGGCCAATAATATGTGATAAACAGGACTTTCACTATCGCTTATAGGCAGTATTCAAATAAAATACATAATTACAATATTTAATATATAAAACTAGCATAACATGGTTTTATCATGAAAGCATCAATTATATACTTATAAAATAAAATAGAACATCCATGAAATAAATTTCGTACGGTTTTGAATCAAAACACTTGCTAAATTCGCCTTTTTTGTAAACAATAACATAAGTCATATCGTTAGTTGCCTGTGATTTATCTTCTTGCTTTTATCGGCACCATTTTACTTCTCTATGTTTTGGTTCGTTTATTCCTACTGACTCCAGTCTTTGGGGCGGAATCCAAAGGTGAATATGCTGATCGAATTCGGAATTCTCCTCAATTCATTAAAGGCCGATTTCGGAATTACGGAGCCAAACGTGCCGATATGACATTTTCGAAAATGCCCAAGCTCATGCGTGAATCGAATACGACAAAAGTCGAGCGCAAACCAAAACGTAACATCGAATGGATAAAAAGAAAGCGATCCGATTTCGAGGAGACACACACAGATGACTTTAGAGCAACTTGGTTTGGTCATTCTGCCTTGCTCATCGAAATGGAAGGCTTGCGTTTTGCAATAGATCCGATGCTCGGTCAGGCAGCGGCCCCAGTCCCTTTTGCTGTTCGAAGATTTCACAAATCTGTACCATTAAAAGCAAAGGACTTCCCAGAACTAGATGCCGTTATCTACACACATGACCATTACGATCATCTCGACTATGGATCGGTTAAGAAATTAAAGGATAAAGTCAAACATTGGTATGCGCCATTAGGTGTGGGTGCGCACCTACGACGTTGGGGAATCAATCCCGAAAACATTACTGAAGTGGATTGGTGGGAAGAGAATACATTGGGTCACCTTAAACTCATCACGACATCCAACCAACATTTTAGTGGTCGGACATTTGCTGGCAGAGACAAAACCCTTTGGTGCTCTTGGGTAATAGAAGGTAGGAAGAATAAGATTTATTTTAATGGAGACTCTGGATACTATGATGGTTTTAGAATCATCGGAGAAAAATATGGACCATTTGATTTGTGTTTCATGGAGTGTGGCCAATATCATTACATGTGGAAAGAAAATCACATGACACCAGAAGAATCAGTTGTGGCTTTTAAAGAACTGAAAGGTGAAAAATTAATTCCCATCCATTGGGGAGCATTTACGCTAGCGCCTCACAGCTGGACAGATCCGATTGAGCGGATGGTGTATTCCTGTGAGCAGGAAGGGATTGAGTTGATTACGCCGCGGATTGGGGAGACGGTGGTCCTCGGGGAATATGAGCCGCGGGAGAATTGGTGGGATAATAATTAGATTTTGAACATGTTCGTTTTTAACTTATCACTGGGGATTTGCAGAATTTATTTTTAAGAATTTATTATTAACATACACCCAAAAAGCCCTCCAATACTGTCTTCTCACCAAACAGTATTTATTAAATTTCTATTTGGAAAAATTGTAAATCTTCTACTCTTGAAAATATCGAGTCTGCTGAGACTAGAGGTAGATTTAAACTCGCTGCGGTCGCTGCTATTATACTATCAGCTGTTTTGAGTTTGTAGTAATAATAAAATGACATTTGTGCACGTCGGTTTATTCGTCCCTCCACTCTCTTTGAAGTTCAATAGGTGATCTATCCAATTTTAAGACATCTTTACCTAGTTGTTTTCTTATTTTTTTTCTTTTCTCACGAAGTTTCAGCAACACTTTAAGTTTCTTTATCTGTAGTGGAAGAAGAAACTTCAAGTATCTTTTCTTGCTTTTCTTTGGGAGACATAGAACGATCTAATACAAGTGTCATAGCTGTGGTTAAATAAAATAATTTTAACAATAGCAATACTTAACTTAAAGAAAGTGTAGAAAGTGTATTAATTAATAAAATATACTTCTTGAATTTTTTGGTTTCTTATTTTGTATATCGCTATTACTTGTATTGTGGGTTTTTCTTTATCTACAGTCACATCTAGATAATCAATAATTGTATCTCCTTTAACAATTCTATTTTTCAGTTGACTGTGCAAATCTTTAATATCATTAACAAATTGGTATTCCTGTCTCATCTGGTCTTTTCCTTCAATTGTTAACTTATCTGGAAAATCATACATACGAACATCCTCTGCATACGGGCTAAGAAATGCTTCTAATGAATGACCATTATATCCGTTCATCTGCTGTTGTACTATAGATTCTGCAGTTGTTTCGATAAGGCTACTTGCATCAACTTTTTCACCACCTTTTATAATCGTGTGGATGTCTTTAACTGCTGCTATTTCTTCTAAAGGATTAGCGTTCAACACTAATAAATCTGCTCTTCTATTTCGGCTGATTGTGCCTATTTGATCATGCTTATTAATAGCGATCGCAGGATATATTGTCATAGACTTTAGAAGTTCAATCTCTGACATTCCTGCCTGTTTAAATAATTCCAATTCTTTGTAAAAAGAAGAAGCATGAAAAGATCCTACATTACCTGCGTCTGTACCAAGGGCAATTGGTAATCCTGCAACAATCAGCTTTTCCATATTGGCTGATTGAATACTATCCTGTTTTCTATTCAACTCATGAATTGCTGATCGTCGTTCTGTATAATAATTGAGATCCTCATTATTTTCGATAAACCTAACATCCATCAATGTCTGTAATACAGTCGGATTAGCAATTGCAAAATCATAATCAGTAAATGTAAACTCATCGAGAATAACATTATCATATTGCTTAGAGACTTGAAGCGTCGGACAATAAATCGCTTTTGCTTTTTTCAACAAATCAAGAAATTCGTCATCTACTTCTACATCCTTCACACTATGTGCTAAAAATTTTGCACCTGCCTTTAGAGCAAATTTTGCTGTAGCTAAAGTAGTGGCATGAATAGCTACTGGCAAGCCGAGTCGTTTTGATTCTTTGCATACAGCTTCTACAATAGGATAAAAATCTATAGCATCTTGAGGCGTCAAGGCGATATACCAAATTTTAATAAAGTCAGCTCCAAGTTCATGTTGTTGCTGCACAATTTCTAAAGCACTAGCGATAGAATCTACTTTAATAATTGGTGGATAATTTACCATTAGTTCTTTTGGTAGATAACTAGAAATGAGCGGTCCTGTTGTAAAAACAGTTGAAGAATTTACTTTTTTATTCAAACTGTCACGTAAGTCAAATTGATAAATAGGCCCTCCTAGATCAATAACACTAGTGATCCCGATACTCGTGTATCTGTTGAGCATATCTTCTGCCATTTGATAGGTCCGTAATCGTTCATCTACATATGGTCTAATTTCTGTGAGATCTATGATGTCTGGTCTGGCATATAAACTCCCAGATTGAAACATATGTATGTGTGCATCAACTAGGCCTGGGATGACATATTTGCCCTTAGCTTCGATAAGTTCTTCTGTATCTTGTTTCTTGAGGGAAGGACCAATTTCAGCAATGATGCCATCTTTGACTCTGATGTCTTGTCCTTTGATTAGCTTTCCTGTAGAGACATCAATAATGTTTGCATTTTTTACGAATAAGTCTTGCCCTTGTAATGACGCACAAAAGAACAAAAAAGCAAAGAATGAAATATACAATTTGATCATGAGACTCAATTTAATGAATGTGAGACAAACCAGTCGTAAAGCATTGGATTATTGTAGGTTTCAGTCCAGGAATCATGTCCAGCTTCAGGGTAAGTCGTAAAGATAACTGAACCATTCAATTGCTTTAATTCCTGTACAATGCGAACACTATTTTCGTATGGCACAACCTGGTCTTTAGCTCCATGAAACACCCATGTGGGGACATCTTTGAAGACAGTTGCATTAGAGGCATTTTCTTCACTGCCACCGCAAATAGGTGCGATTGCTGCAAATCGTTCCGGTCGCAAGGTGACCCAATCCCAGGTGCCATAGCCTCCCATACTCAATCCAGTTAAATAAATTCTCTTTTCGTCAACTTCTTGTTTGCTGACTATTTCATCCAAAAGTTTGTCCAACTTATCCGCTTCCCACCAGGCATCACGTGGACATTGCGGTGACAAAACCATAAACGGAAATGAATCATCTTGCTCGACTAGCTTTGGAGGTCCATGTACGGCTAGTAGGGACAAGTCATCCCCTCTTTCACCAGCACCATGTAAAAACACAATAAGTGGGTATTTACCATTTTCTTCTAATTGATCATTCGTTGGGGTAAACAACACATAATCATATGTATCGACTTTTTGGTCCATACAAATTGAATGAACAAACAAAAAGAATAATAGAGCTCCTGCAATTTTCATATAAGGAAAAAGATACTCAATAAATTCAAATCGGTAATACTTACTCGGAATTTTAAGAAGACTTCTATTTTTAGCATGCAGCGTGTATCTTGGCACTCTGTTTTAAAATACGTATTGATGTTTGGGACATATTTTGAGTTGGGCTTTGACCATATACTTGATTTACAAGGTTACGATCATATTCTATTTGTCATTGCGCTATGTGCTGTCTATTCTATTTCACAATGGCGACAGATATTGATTCTTGTGACTGCTTTCACGATTGGCCATTGTTTGACGCTTGTGCTTTCTGGCTTACAGATTGTCAATATCTCTGCTGACTTAATAGAATTTTTAATTCCATTAACCATACTGATAACAGCTATTTTTAATATCGTAAAGGGCGCACCTTCGGAAAAGAAAATCCGATGGAATTATCTTCTTGCCTTAGCATTTGGCCTAATCCATGGTCTAGGCTTTTCTAACTATTTCAAAGCGTTGGTGGGAAAAGAAGAAAACATCGTACAAATGCTACTCCCTTTCAATCTAGGTGTAGAATTAGGACAGCTCGTTATCGTCGCTGCTACACTACTAGCAGGCCTACTGTTTATGAATCTGCTTCAAACAAAGCAAAGAGATTGGAATCTGATTATTTCTGGTGCTGCAGCTGGAATAGCCATCACGCTTATGATTGGCTAAAGAATGATCTGCGTCCGTACAAACCGCTCCAATGATTCTCTTTTCATTAATAGAGAACAGATGTTACTATTAAGGCTTGAAGCGATTAGTTGGCTTAAGGTTACAACTTATACCAACCAATCCTTTCAAGCTTATGAGGTAAGAATTATCTCTTGAAAGTTATTCACTTATGCTAGCTTAAAGCTCTGTACGAGTATAGGCAAATCCACCGCCATTGGTACGTCCCTGAGTCCATTGCGTAAATCGTACATTGATAAAAATGCCGTCATCTACTAATTCCATTACTAGATTCTCTCCTACTATTTGTTGAGGTCTGATTGTTTCACGGAGTGTCGCAAAAGTAAGATTAGGCATATCAGCAGTAGTTCCAAGTGCCCAGCGTGTGCCACGAGGACTTGGGCCTTCTTCGCCATTGGTTTCAATCACAGCATTATAAATCTGCATGCCACTGTTGCCTCTGGTAATCCAGACATTATCTGTGATTCTATCTTGGTTTTGAGGTAATGTTGGATCTGCACCATTAGCTTTGGTGAATGAAACTGTAGCTTCCATTTCAACTTCTTCCATTTCTTCTGGCATTTCTGGCTCCAACTCATCGTCACTGCATTGTACGAATAGTAAAGCCAGCAGTATTAATAGGGTGAATTTGAATTGATTTGTCATAATTATTTTTCTTAATTAAGTCCTTAAACATAGGAATGGGTCAATTTGTTTTGAGATTAGAATGTAATCATGATCGCGTTAACAGAATCTAATTATATATACATATCTTTATTTTTTATAATATGTCATGAATAAAACAATAAAGGTCGCAGTCATTTTTGGTGGAAGATCAGCAGAACATAAAGTATCATTGCGATCTGCCAAAAATATAGTAGCTGCTTTGGATAGCGCCAAATACGAACCAGTACTTATCGGCATTGATAATGATGGTCAGTGGCACTATCATGGTGATGCCCTGCAGTTGCTTCATTCTGATGATCCATCCAAGATTGAAATGAATGCGGTCATGCCTGTCATCCTTTCTCAAAATTCGGATCAGCATTCGATTGTTTCAGAGACTGGCGAGATGATCAATTCGATAGATGTGATTTTTCCCGTGCTTCATGGCACTTATGGTGAGGATGGTGCCATTCAGGGCTTCGCAAAATTGGCCAATCTTGCTTGTGTGGGTCCAGGCATTTTGGGATCAGCCATTGGTATGGATAAAGATGTGATGAAGCGTTTGCTAAGAGACGCTGGTATAGGCATTGCAGATTTTGTGACAGCCAGATCTTCTAATCCAAAAGAGTTTACTTACAGTCAAGTATCCAAACAATTTGGTACTACCCTATTTGTAAAGCCCGCTAACATGGGATCTTCTGTTGGCATTTCTAAAGTAGTATCAGAATCAGATTTTGAAAAAGCGCTAGACCTTGCTTTCCAATTTGACAATAAAGTCATCATTGAAGAGCAAATCATCGGAAGAGAAATAGAATGTAGTGTGCTTGGCAATGAGCATCCCCGAGTGTCTATTCCTGGTGAGATTATCCCAGTAGATGGCTTTTATTCTTACGAAAGAAAATATCTGGACGAGCATGGAGCTGCTTTAGAGATACCAGCTAAGTTGACTGAGGAACAAACAAAAGCCATTCAAGACATTGCTTTACAGACGTACACTTGCCTTGAACTTGAAGGGATGAGTAGAGTTGATGTTTTCCTTAAGGAGAATGATCAGATCATTGTGAATGAAGTCAACACACTGCCAGGCTTTACAGAAATAAGTATGTATCCAAGTCTTTGGGAACATGAAGGGAAAAGTATAGAAACACTGGTTGATGAATTGATCCAATACGCGATTAAAAAACATAAGCAGTTGAATTCTCTTTCTGTGAAATATTAGTCGATTTATAAAATTTAAGTTCAAAAGAAAGACTCCAAAGCACAGCAGGTTTTGGCAAGCTTGCGATTTCAGGAATTCTACTTCGCAGCTAATTTCACCTGCCAACCCAAACAAGTAAGACTCCCACTTGCGGTTCAGGAACATGATCCATTTCAACCGATTTCGCTCAGCCACCCCAAGCAAGACGGTGATTTGCAAGCCTGCGGTTTAAATAACGTAACTAGGACATACACCAAAAGCACATTTTTTCACATCAAAAGAATATAACGCAATAAATAGTTGCATAACTGAATTTTACGTTATATATTTGAAATATACGTTATCAAGTAATTTTAGACACATGTTCACAGTCAAATTAAACTCATGCAAAAATTAACCAAAGCTGAAGAAGAGGTAATGCAGTTGTTTTGGACACACGGCCCATCAACTGTCAGTGGGATCATCGGTTATATGGATGAACCACATCCGCCCCACTCGACCATATCATCTATTGTACGCATTCTGGAGAAGAAGGAGTTTTTGGATCACAAGGCGTATGGCCGCACATATGAATACAGACCGATTATAGAAAAGGCCAAGTACAGCAAATTTTCTGTACGCAAATTGGTGTCCACCTATTTTGAAGGATCCATGAATGAATTGGTGTCCTTTCTGGTAAAGGAAAACGATATGAGCCTTAAAGATCTCTCAGAAGTAGTCAACAAACTAGAAAATGAAACAGAGAAGTAAGACCTTGTTAATAAGACGCAAACGGAGGGACAGAATCACACAATTAATGTCAAATGACAGTAACTTAATCACTTTACACACTAACGGACAGTCATGAAAAATAAGAATATCATCACCAGAGTCATTTTCCCATTCATCCTCATCTTTTTAGCTGGGTACTTTATGCTCCAATCCGCATCTCATCAAGAACCAGAAAGAGATTATTACTTTGAATATTCTGCCAAATGCAACTTGTGGGAAGTAAGAGATGTCAAAACAGGAACTCTTTTAAGTTCCATAGGTGAAGGAATCAAACAAGTGTATGAACTTTCAGGTACTAGATATGCACCTCTCATCAAAATTGATGATGAAATAATCGGACACGAAATGGATGGTGTTTTTGACTGGACCAAACCCTTATACTTCAGCTTTATTGATGGTACTGAGGCAAGTAAAATTTATGGCAAAGACGCCAAGTATGGATTAGCAGAATTCAGCTACGATACGGGAGTACATGCAGAGTTTGCAGCATGCACTTCAACAGATGAGACTGATTATATATCGGGATTACCTTTAGTGTTATATGAAGGCACCATTTCAAAAAAGCCAACGAATGTGTTAGAAGAACGTGCCTATAACGGCTTACATATATTAACTGGGTTGACTGCCATTGAAGCATATGGAGAAAGAGCAGAATCTCGTCCAGTATTCAACCATTACAAAACGAATGCGATAAGCGAAAAAAGAGAAAATGATAAAACCCTTAAGATAGACAACGGCACTAAAGGTAAAATTGTCATTGATTATACTTCAGATAGATTGGGCGATATTGATGTGTTAATTAATCAGGAATTCGAACAGCTTGTCACAACAAGGCACAGCAAAACAGAAAGAAGCGTACGGATAGAACTTGACCCATCTGATTGGCCGCCATACAATTTTACTATTTCTGTGTACAAAGCAGGCACTGACTATGGGATTGATTCCAGGATTCACCGATTGACTGATGGCAACATAGAAATTGACTATATAACCGAAGATAATCTTCGCAGAAAATATGCTGAAGAAAGTGAAACGACAAAAGATGGTCAAAAAATTAATTATGTGAGTATTCCTGGTGAGCAACTTCGACTACCTGAAGAATTCTACAAACAGATTAATTACGTGGTCAACAGCACGTTATTTAAAGTCGGAGATAGTGATTATGTATCGTACTGGCATCAAAACCTAAGGAAGAAATACGTTCAACCAGAATACAAACGCTATGTCACTAACCGGTTTTTAGAAGAAGCTGAAGATTTAGGTTATGAATTATCATATAAAGTTAAATCAGATCAATTTTCAATTGTTTCGCAAGACAATGCAATAAAGGATATCGTGATTAAGAGTTGGCTACACCAACAAAACATACCGTCTGAAATAAGAGATTTAACAACACAAGAGTGGGATCTACAATCTGCACCGTTGCTCATACACAATGCAGACATCATCAATCGAGACCAACTCTTAGAATTGCTAAATCAAACACCATTAAGCATCAGTCGCTTTTTATCTCTAGATGCAGAACAAGGAAGCAAACGTTTTGGAAAAGCTGGCAAACATGGCGTGATGGTATTTAAAGGAATCATACCCTTAGATAAACAAAATGAGTCTTAAGAAAAGTCGACTCGACGGATAATATAATTTAGAATTATAAAACAAATTTAGATGATACAATATAGCTTAGAAGTCGCTATTTGCTGGTCTGTCCTATACCTCGTTTACATCATATTCTTGAAAAGAGAAACCTTCTTTTCTGTCAATAGAGTGTATTTACTGGGCAGTCTTATGGTTGGCTTAATCATACCATTCATCAGAATGATCGATTGGCAATGGCAAAGAGACGTAGTCTTGAGTGAACCATTAGAATTTATTTCTACCGGGCCAAGCTATATTGCGTCCACGGTTACAACGACACCAGTTGTAGAATCGTTTTCCATAAGTCCCATGCAAGTCCTCACGTGTATTTACATCACGGGTGTTCTGTTTATGACAGCTCGATTTCTATTTGGCATGAGGAAAATATATCGCCTATATACAGAAGGTACAAAAACAAAAAAGGACTCCTTCATACTTGTAGAAACAAACAGCTATCATTTACCATTCTCATTCTTAAATTATGTCTTTTTCAGTAAAGCCGTAAACTTCAACGAAGAGATCAAACACATCATACACCACGAGTTGACGCACATCAAAAGCAGACACAGCTTAGATGTTTTATTTATAGAGGCTTTACATATTTTATTTTGGTGGAATCCTCTCATCTATTTATATAAAAAAGAAATACGTCAAGTCCATGAATACGCAGCAGATGCGATGGTCTTGACAGATACGAACCAAAAGATTTACGGCCAAATCTTGCTGGGGCAATCCGAATCCGGACTTGAGATTGCCCTGGCTCATCACTTTTTTCATTCACATTTAAAACAACGCATTATGATGATGTACAAAGAAAAGTCCGGGAGGTCGGCATTGGTAAAATATTTATTGGCAGTTCCATTTATTATTTTATTGGCTTTCATATTCTCCAGCTATTTAAATATTGACGACTCATCGGATTGGGCTAAAACCATGAAACAGTCATTTAAGGTTTATGAAATTCAGCCTGAAAATGGTGAGCGTGTATTATCCACTTTTATAAAAACTGGAAATTTCCTAAATGACAACTCGATAAATAAAGAGCTTGTCATAAAATACTTTAAAGATTTATCAAAAACGCATAACCGCAATTTTGAAATAAATAATGATGAGCAAAACTCTACAATAACATACTCTTCAAATAGTATGGACTTCATCTATGACATCAATAAAAAATCAAAGACCTTTACTTTTAAAAATGATGTATCAAAAATGTTTAACCCTTTTGGGATAGATATCGATGAAGCATCTGTCATAAAGCTATCAGAACACGACAAATCACTTTTCTTAAATGCAAGAAATTATACGACTCATTATCTTTATAAGGATGATAACATCACAATAGGCTGCTGCAACACTATACCTGCGACCGAAATAAAAGCAGATGAAATATTTATACTTGATAACGAAAATGGGACTTACGATATTTTTACTTATGGCAATGAAGAGAACATCAACAATGTACTATTGAGTGAATTAAATGACTTTTTCCATCTCAATACTATGTCCGTTGGCACAACAGGCATTTCTGAAACATTTTTCAAATTAAGAAAAAAATATCCTGATCAGTTACATGTCATTGAAAAGAGATTCCATGAAGAGGCTGTGAAAACTAAAGTCAAATTCTCCTTTGAGCAATCAGATGATTCGCAGTCTTTTAAAATGATAGCTTGTGGAGAGGGTGAAGATTACAAATCTGGTTTAGTACCTTTTGAAGATATTAAATTCCCCAATGAAAAAGACATACATAAGAATCTTAAAGAAGAGGATGATACATTCAAAAAGCACGTAAAAACAGACTCTTTCCCAAATCCAAATGACAAACTAGGATTAATTAATTATCTCAAAAAGGACAAATCCAATACAATGGTCTTTATTGATGATATAGAAGTGACAAAACAAGATGTCATTAATCAAATACAAGGACTAACATTTCACAGTTACAATGAATTCGATACGAATTCACAAAGACCAATCATGTTTTTTCGTACAGAAAATAACATTTACAAAGTAACAGAAGTAATGCCTCGATTTCCAGGTTGCGAGGACATAATTGGAAGCAACGAAGAACTACAGGAATGTTCCAAAGAAAAATTGTTGGACTACATCTATTCTAATCTTGAATACCCTGAAGAAGCCAAAAAAAATGGAACAGAAGGATTAAACGTCATTCAATTTATTATTGATACTAAAGGTAATATTACAGAAGCCAATGTAGTCAGAGATATTGGAGATGGTACAGGAGCCGCAACACTTAAAATTGTTGAGAGCATGCCACAATGGAGGCCAGCTTATCAGCAAGGTAAAGTTGTCCCATTGCTTTACACCTTGCCTGTGAGGTTTAAATTAGATGGTCCTCAGCCAGAGAAAGATCAAGGGTTTAATGACAATGAAAAGCGTCAAGGCAGATTAGGCATCACTTATGTCCATAATGATTTTGGTGTAAAAGTGAAAACCATTGAAGAACAAACAGGAACAAGATTTACAGATTTAAAAGAAGATGATATCATCACTGCTTTGAATGGGCTTCCAATTACTGACTTGTCAGACTATGATAACTCTACATTCGAAAAGAATACAGAAGCCCAATCAATTTTAATTGATGAGCCCACTTCTGAAACATCCATCAAAACCGATCCACTGTTTGTTATAGATGGTGTCATTAAAGAAAATAAAGCAGCGATAGGAAAATTAAATCCAAATGATATAATCAAAATTGACATTTTAAAAGACCAAAGTGCAATTGATAAATATGGCCAGAAAGCAATACATGGTGTCGTAGAAATAACCACAAAAAAAGGAGCAAGAAAAAACAAAAAAGAAGAGAAGAGAAAAAGAAAAGAATTAAAAAAGCAGGCAAAAAATATAGAACAAGCATCCCAAGTTCAAGAGAATATCATATTCCCACATGGAACAGATCACAGACTCATTGTGATAGATGGCAAACCAGGGTTTGGAGTCATGCATAATATTGACATTAAAAATATTACAGGGAATTTTGATGCTTACGAACATATGTCTGCAGAAAAAGCAGTAAAAAAATACGGTGAAAATGGTAGATATGGTGCGATCCTTATCTATACGAAAAACTATGAAGATAGACTCCCTCTCATTGTCATTAATGATGAGATTATTGGTCGGAAGGTGGTTGATATGGATATAGCTGCTAGCGATTTTAAAATCAAGGAATTTACAGGGTCTTAGCCAATTTTAGTGGGTTTTAATTCTAGCCCACCGAGATGGAAATATATCATGATTATAAAATTGTGAATATTTCTATATCCTTTTGCAATTCTTTTTATTTCTTGAATCTTTAGATTGATTCTTTCAGCGTA
>CALLFA010000234.1 GCA_937997635.1 uncultured Saprospiraceae bacterium
CATATTTTGCACTGTGTTTTGTAGGAGCTCTGATTATGATCACTAACAAACACTACTTTATTTATCAATCTTACAATGGTCTTGAACTGATAAATAATATTCTGGTTGGACTAGGTATGTTTGTGTCCTTTTATTTGACTAGCATTTTACACAATGATATCATCGAATCTTATCAAAACGAATTAGAATTTAAAGAACAATCATTGATTTCAAAAAACACAAAACTAGAACGCTATATCGATAGTAATTTGCAGTTAGAAAATTTTGCTCATTTGGCATCACATGAACTTAGAACACCGATTCGTAATATTGCAAATTTAACAGGATTGATCAGTCTAAAATTGAAAGGTAAACTTTCGAATAAAGAAGAAGAACTACTTGACATTGTGAATAATGAAGTTGTGAGAATGAATGAGCTTGTCACAAATTTGCTAGAGTTATCAAAAGTATCTAATGCAGTAATTTCGATCGAAGGTATTGAGTTCTCTCCATTTATCCACAACATTCTTAATAAAAATTTTTCACATCATATCAAGAATATCTCAATCAAAAATAAACCCGATTTCTTGTTTGCGAATAAACAACTTCTAGAACAACTATTCTTTAATTTAATTCAAAATGGTTTAAAATTCAAACATGAAAAAATGGAGCCTGAAATTCTTATTCAATATTCTGAAACAACAACAGAACATACGTTTGAAATACATGACAATGGCATTGGGATAGATGAGCAAAATCGAGAGCAAATATTTTTAATTTTCAAACGTCTACACAGCTATGGACACTATGAGGGAACTGGCATGGGCCTTGCCATCTGTAAAAAAATAGTTGAACTTCATGACGGCAATCTCACCGTTGACAAAAGTCCAATTGGTGGTTCGGTGTTTACATTCACCATATCGAAATCACTATCTGATCAAGGATAAAGCTATACATGTGAAATGATGGTGCTGTGTGGATGTTGAAGGAGTTATGGATATAAGGTGATCTCAGTTCATTACAAAATGACCAATTAAAGTATTGAACAAATAAACTCCCATTAATGTAAATGAAGAAATCAGCAAGTGCAAGCAAAAACTGGGTTGTCCTTTTGAGCTTGCACTTGCCAATTTGATGTTATATGTTAATGCAAATTCACAAAAACTAAAACTAAACCGTTACCATCTTCATTGGCAGTTAATGCCTTACCAATCACACTGCCGTGCGAGTTATTAAATTCTGTTACTGCTTGGGCATGTCCAGCTATCGAAGAAGAAGTCAATAAATCACCAGGCGTGACTTTCCCATTCACTTTCACATATACTTGACCAGCCATTGCTATTGGGAACTCACCATCAAGAACGCCTTCTTGAGAAAGTTTAATACCAGCTTGAATGCCATTGGCACCACTAACGATCCCAAGGACTTTCCTGTCATAGGCCTCGGTTGATTTTTTGATTTGTCCCGGATTGTCAGCGTCTATAATGACAACGTCACCTGGTTCTAAGCTTTCGTTGACAGTATCGAATCCTTCTACGATATCACAACCACCACGAGTCTCATAACATGCAGCGCTCATTTCACTCTCTACCCAAACATTGCCTGAAGGTCTAATGCGCATTTTGAGATCACTAACACTTTGAAATTCGTCGTCGTCGAAATAAAAACCAAGTATACCTCCTTGATCCCAATCGCCTTCATTGACGATGGCCCAATCACTGTTTTTGATCACTAGTTCTGAAGTAGAAGCATTGTGAGTACTGTTCAGAATAAGTGCTGACTGTGAATGAAACTCAGGTCGGCTATTCGTAACTTTCATCTCCACCCTTCTGGTATTGAATTTTTGGACCTCCAAATCTGCGTCTGGAGTAGTTGTGCCAATTCCGACATCGCCGTCTTGATTGATAAACATGCGGGTCAAATTGTCCGTTCCAAATGTCACGTCATCGTCCGCCTTTATAATGACATCATTCAATCCATCAAGGGTGACATCGTCATTGGCTTGAATGATAACATCGCCATTTGTTTCATTATTATCAATGGTCAAATGGATACCTGTATACCTGACATTGGCTTTAGGCGTACCCGCCTCCGAAAATTCGAGTTCATCTGGTTGTAGCTGAGCTTCTACCTGAGAGAAGCTGATTTGCATTGACATAAATAATAAAATTATTGTCATGCTTGACTGTAGAAAAGAGATATTAAGAATTTGGAAATTAATTCTCATAGTTTTAAAATTTAAAAGATTAATAAATTGTTTGTTAAATAAAATCCAGAAGATTAGAGCAGTTGTTGCTGATGACATAAGTGTACCATGTGAGCGACATTTTTTGCTTCTAATTTCTGAAGCAGACTTTTGCGATGATCTTTAACTGTATAGCAACTAATAAATATTTGTTCTGCTATTTCATTTGATTTTTGACCAACGCAAATAAGCTTAAGGATTTCTAACTCTCGATGTGAAATGATTTTTTGGAAGTTCATTACTTAATTTTTACTTAGGTAGTAGAATGCAACAAAAGGTTAACAGTCTAATCGTAAAATTTTAATTTTATTTGAGATTGGTTACCAGTAAAGGGTTTAACGCATTTAACCAGTAAGAGGATTAAGGATTTTAACCAATAAGGGCATTAATAATAGTTATTAAATAATCCCTTACGGACTAAATATTGGTAGTCATTACATATATATAAATCAGTGTGCAGTAGGTACAAAATATGTTCTTACAGCATAGTCGTGTACACACATTCCGTACCTAACGGCACGGCAATTACATTCAATTAATAATACTACCCACATATCGTCCCTACGGGACAATTATAAACCCACATTGCTCAGTGAGGTGTTCAGATAGCCCATTTGTGCTCGTATATTGAGTTTGTAATTTCAGTTTTGTGTACTACAAATTTTACAGTTGTGAATCTTCACAAGAACCAATGCTATTCTATGATTTAATGGCACATTTTATTAACTATGAATCATTGCCCTTTAATAGTTATTAAATAGTCACTTAGGGACTAAATATTGGTAGTCATTACATATATATAAATCAGTGTGCCGTAGGTACAAAATATGTTCTTACAGCATAGTCGTGTACACACATTCCGTACCTAACGGCACGGCAATTACATTCAATTAATTATACTACCCACATATCGTCCCTACGGGACAATTATAATCCCACATTGCACATTGAGGTGTTCAGATAGCCCATTATTTCTAATTTTTTTGAGTGTGTAATTACAGTTAGTGAGCCAAAGGATTTTAACCCAATGTCGTTTAGTTAAGCACTGAAAGTGCGAAAGACAATAGCCACGGGCATCGCCCGTGGATAGAATACGGTAAAGCTTTTTTGGCGCCTGTCAACCTATGGTTGGATATTTTTGAATCAAAAATGGTGACAAAAAATATTATACGAAATATAATTCATTGATGTTCAAACAATTAAAACCATTGTCATGGTTTTTGAATCAAAAACGCGCGCCAACGGAATCCTCATTCCAATTCAAACCCAGGGTTACACCCTGGGCTGTATGCTGTGACACCTTCAGTGTCATTTAATCCTTAACTAAACGACATTGGTCTCCGTACCTCTTGCCGTATTCAACGAAACTTGAGGCAAAGGTCTCCGTACCTCTTGCCGTATTTGAACGAAAGTTGAGGCAAAGTCTCCGTACCTCTTGCCGTATTTGAACGAAACCTGAGTCAAAGGTCTCCATACCTCTTGCCGTAATAATTCCGATTA
>CALLFA010000235.1 GCA_937997635.1 uncultured Saprospiraceae bacterium
CGATCACATTGGCTTTCGGTCTTGCACCATCCAATGATGACGACTGCTAACATCACAACAGTAAAATTTTCATGCACTCCTTTGATAAATAGAATAGGATCTCAGAAGTTGATTCATGGCAACTTCTTGAGCAAATTCAATATCAAATTGCTCTCATACCAAAAGGAGAATGTTTTGACTGATTTATTACGTAGAAGTTTTGTCTATTGTCAAGACGAAAAACGCAGTGAATGCAGGTATTCACGAGTATTTTCGACGATGAGAACAGATAAAAGAACAAGTAAGAAAGGGTCAAACTATTTTCACTTTGGTATATATAAAAAATAGTGGGTACATTAGTTTTGATAATACACGTATGAAAAAAGCATTAGGCATAACAGGAGCCGTTTTGATTTTAGTCCTCATTCTCGGGGCTATCTGGTTTAAACACAACTGGTATAAAATGCCAGGGATCATGGCCAGCATTAAAAATCCTACTGGAGAAAACAGAGAAATAGTTTGGCAAGATGGACCTGATGCTCGGACCTCAGACAAACCTAATGTTGTTGTCATTCTAGTCGATGATTTAGGCTTTAATGAAGTGAGTTCTTATGGTGGAGGTATGGGCAATGGTGGTGTAAAAACAAATCATATTGATCAATTAGCTGCAGATGGTGTCCTGTGTACAAATGGCTATTCTGCTACGGCTGTTTGTTCGCCATCCAGAGCCGCGTTGTTGACTGGACGGTTTCCGACGAGATTTGGCTATGAGTTTACACCTACGTCAAAGGGCTTTGGAAAGCTGATTGCTAAGATGCAAGAAGACAAAGAATTACCTCCTATTTATGATGCTGACATAGACAATAATTTACCACCAACCAATCGGATGGGATTGCCGACTTCTGAAATAACAATTCCTGAAATGCTCCAATCTGAAGGCTATCATTCTGTCCATATAGGTAAATGGCATTTAGGAGGCACAAAAGAATTTATCCCCACCAATCATGGTTTCGACGAAAGTCTATGGATTGAATCAGGGAGTATGTTCTTGCCAGAAGATGACCCCAACATTGTTAATGCAAAACTTCCATTCGACCCCATCGATAAATTTTTATGGCCCAACCTACCCTACGCTGTACAGTTTAATAACAGCCCTCGATTCGAACCCGATGGTTATTTGACGGATTATCTGACTAACGAAGCTGTCAAAGTGATTGAGAAAAATAAAAATCAACCCTTCTTTCTCTATCTGGCCTATTGGGCTGTCCATACCCCATTACAAGCACTCCAGTCAGATTATGATAAGTTAGATTTTATAGAAGATCATGCCGAGCGAGTACAAGCAGCCATGGTCATGGCAGTGGATAGAGGCGTAGGTAAGGTCCGCCAGTCTCTAAAAGAAAATGGTCTTGATGAAAACACTATGATCATTTTCACTAGTGATAATGGTGCCCCACATTATGTCGGATTACCAGATCTCAATAAGCCTTATCGAGGTTGGAAAATCTCTTATTTTGAAGGTGGAGTCCACATCCCTTATATCGTCAGTTATCCAAAAGAAATCGCAAGTGGGCAATCCTACGAAGGTCGGGTGTCTAATTTGGATATTTTTTCAACAGTTGCCAGTTTAGCTGGAGCATCATTGCCAAGTGATCGAAAAATAGATGGCGCTAATGTATTGCCATTCCTCAGTGGAGAACAAGAAGGCGAACCAGAACGACCATTATTCTCTAAAAGTGATGGATATTCTTTTTTAATTAAAAATGGTTGGAAACTCCAAGTTGATGAGGAACAACAAAAAACCTGGTTATATAATTTAAATGACGATCCGACCGAGCAGAATAATTTGGTTGACATTGAATTGAAAAAATTAGCAGAATTGTCTATGCTAAGAAATGAATTATTGTCTGAACAAGCCGATCCCATTTGGAAGGGCGCATTAAAATCACCGATTTCAATTGACAAGCATATAAAAGAAGGGCTGACACAGGAAGATGAATTTGTCTATTGGACAAATTAACTGGAAACACAAATACTTGGCTAAGCATTTTTTTTGGATAGGTGTATAGATGCACAAAATTCAGTCAATGGTTAAGTATCGAAGACGATAGTGGAATTTCTGAAATAATATTTCACTAGTTTTAGAATTCTATTACTTTCAAAAAGCTTCATTATGGAAAAATTCACAGCGCAAGATTATCAAATGAAAACCTATGGAGAAGGCCTTCATGGAAAGCGTCCACTTCTGACTCCATTATGGAAAAAAATGGAAGAAGAAGCTTATGCTAAAATGGAAGAAGGCGCGCGATCATATATCCATGGTGGTGCTGGTATGAGTCATACAGTAGACAACAATCGCAATGATTTCAATAATTATCGTATCGTACCTCGCATGCTGAGAAATGTGGAAGTCAGAGACACAAGTACTAGCGTCCTTGGTGTAGAGATGACAGCACCATTTTTCTTGTGCCCCGTTGGTGTAGCGGAGATGGTTCATCCGGAAGGAGATTTAGCGATTGCAAAAGGAGCTGCACCTACAGGCATTCCTTATATTTTTTCTAATCAAGGTTCATTCCCTATGGAAACCTGCGCTGCTGCGATGGGTGAAACACCTCATTTTTTTCAGTTGTATTGGTCAAAATCAAAAGCATTGGTTTCCAGTTTTGTAAAGAGAGCTGAGGCATGTGGTTCGAAAGGAATCGTTCTGACGTTGGATACAACTTTGTTGGGCTGGCGTACGGGAGATATGGATATTGCATATTTGCCTTTTCTACTAGGTAAAGGAATTGCGCAATATACTTCAGATCCAGTGTTCAGGAATTTGGTGGAAGAGGAAGTAGCGCAAGAGCATCCAAACTTGGACAAGAAATCTCAAGAGTATGAACAAGTATTTCGTCAGACCTGTGCCATCATGTTTACAAAAATCTATAACAATTCTACGACAACATGGGATGACTTAGCTTTCCTGAGAGATCAGACTTCACTACCCATTATTTTGAAAGGTATTCTTCACAAAGACGATGCTAAACTGGCAGTGAAATATGGTATGGATGGTGTCTATGTTTCTAATCATGGCGGACGCCAAGTAGATGGTTCGATTTCTTCCATAGCTGCTCTGCCAAAAATTGCAAAAGCGGTAAAGGGTCAAATTCCAATATTAATGGATTCAGGGATTAGAGGCGGAGCTGACGTGTTTAAAGCATTGGCCTTAGGCGCAGATGCTGTGGGTTTGGGACGACCTCATATTTTTGGGTTGACACTTGCAGGAGCTGATGGCGTCACAGAAGTGATTCGTCAATTGCAGGCAGATTTTGAATTGACTATGGCATTGTCAGGCTGCAAAAATGTTAGTGAGATAAATCGAAAGTGTTTGGTTAAAATATAAAAAGCAAGGTATTTTTATCAAGAGAAATACTGATCAATACATATTTAGCAAATCATGAATGATCAAAAGGAAATATTATCTGAATTAGAAAGTGGTGTTCTAACGCAACCTATGGACTTCGGGACTAAAGAATTTGAAGATTTCAAATTGTTGATTAGAAGCAAAGTTTCAGAAACTCCTAAGCAGGTATGAAGACTGTGAAATTTTATTTTTACTTAATTATTTTTGTTTACTTTAATTTTAAATTAAAAAATATATGGCAGTTGCAGATCAAATACCAGTTGAACCAAATTTTAATAGAAAGAGTACAGGAAGAGAGGTGCTTGAACAGATAGACCTCTCAGGAAAGGTGGCTATCGTTACTGGTGGCTATAGTGGCATTGGCCTTGAAACCACTCGAGCACTTGCGGAGAAAGGAGCTAAAGTTATCGTAGCAGGTCGTTCTTTACAAAAAGGAAAGGAGAACCTTGCTGATGTAAAAGGGTCCGTTGACATGGCTTCCATGGATCTCAGCGATCTAAAATCCGTTGAATCGTTTGCAAATACAATATTGACAGAGATTGATCGAGTTGATCTTTTGATTAACAATGCAGGGATCATGGCATGTCCTGAAACAAGAGTTGGTTCTAATTGGGAATCACAGTTTGGTGTCAATCATGTAGGGCATTTCGCCTTAACCAAAGCCTTGTTTCCCTTAATTGAGAAAACACCACAAGCAAGAGTAATTTGTCTGTCATCAACTGCGCACAAATTAACTGATATTCTGTGGGATGATATTCATTTTGAATCTAATCCTTACCATAAATGGAATGCTTACGGTCAATCTAAAACAGCCAATGCTTTATTCGCCAATGCTCTTTCACGTCGCTTACAGAAATCTGGAGGACTTGCTTTCTCCGCTCATCCGGGCGGGATTTTTACTCCGCTTCAACGTCACTTACCACAAGAAGAACAGATTGCTTTAGGCTGGCTAGATAAAGATGGAGGTCCTTCTGAACTAGCGAAACAAGGATTCAAAACACCAGAGCAGGGTTGTTCTACGACCCTATGGGCTGCTACTTCTCCACTGCTAGAGGATAAGCCAGGTGTCTATTGTGAGGATTGCAATATAGCATCACCAACAGATATCGAAAGCCCTATGGCCAGGTATATGGGAGTAAATGCCCACGCTTGTGATGATGAATCAGC
>CALLFA010000236.1 GCA_937997635.1 uncultured Saprospiraceae bacterium
TTTCAGACAATTCCCTCTCCAGTGATCGAGTCCCACCATTGCCATCAAAAATAGAACTGTAAGTTGGCACTGTATTGTATAACAACTGTGCATAGCCATGTCCTTTGCCTTGACTCCAAGGGCCTTGTGCAAAACTGGCAATAGACGTTATCGTTAAAAGGAACAACACAAGTATCCCTGAGCAATAAGGATTATAGTTTAACTTCTTCATATCTAGAGTCTTTAGGCTTATGTCATTAAAAGCAAATTATAGGTAGGAATGTTTAAGGGGGATGTGTTAAGCAAATTATAAGATGTGTGAAACATTAAGGAATTAAGAGGGGTGTAAGAGAATAACATTAAGAACATTAAGTGCGTCGATGTTGGCGTCTGGCTCAACAAAAGGGTGAAACATTAAGAAATTAAGAGTATTAAGCTTGTCGCCTCAATGTGAGGATAACATTTAGAACATTAAGTGTGTCGTTGTTGGCGTCTGGTCTCAATAAATTGGGTGAAACATTAAGAGATTAAGAGGGGTGTAAGTGGATAACATTAAGAACATTATGTGTGTCGTTGTTGGCGTCTGGTTTCAATAAAATGGGTGAAACATTAAGAAGTTAAGAGTATTAAGCGTTTCGCATCAACACGAGGATAACAGTTAGAACATCAAGTGTGTCGCCGCCGTAAGTTGGCCTTTCGTAAACTTACTTATTGATGCTAGGAATATCATCAACCGAATAATACACTGGTAGTCCACGTTCTTTAGCAATAGCGACATCTTGATCTGCGCCTTTAGAATCGCCTTGGATACGTAATACTGCATCACATTTTTCTAGTAACCTATGAGCTACTGGATATTGAATCTTGTCCCAAACAGCATCTCCGATTTCTTTATTTCCCGCCAATTTCATTAATGGTAATGCGACCCACTCTCCAATCAACGGTACATGTCCTTTTTCGAAAATGGGTAAAGCCATAGCTTCTAAATTGTTCATGTTTTTCTCAATAAGTTGTGGATCATCATTTGTGCCACTTCTGTAAGGACCTGCAATTAAAATAAGCATAACTATAATTTTTATACAAATAAAAGACTTTGGTTATACCTATCCCTTAATGTAGATTAAGATTTATGCTTTGATCGTATGACACTTAGAAATTCTGGAGTGACACCGAGATAAGACGCAATTTGCCGTTGGGTTAATACCTCAACTAATTCTGGATATATGTCAATAAAAAGTTGATATCTCTTATTAGCCAGAAGTGTGAGATTTTGAATCACACGAGTTTGTTCTCTGCAATACGCATTCTGCATTAAAATGCGCCAGAATTTATTGAATCCAGAAAATGTTTCAAATAAATTGTCTAAAGAAGATTTAGATATAATAAGAACAGTACTATCCTTCAACGCTTCTATTGTCATGGTTGAAGAATGCTGTTTGACAAAATTTTGCATATCAGTGATCCACCAATTTTTCATCGCAAACATCACTGTTACTTCTTTGCCTTCGTCATTCATACAATAAGCTCTGACTAATCCAGATTCAATAAAAAATAATTGGTTGCAAGGAGATCCTTCATTCAAGAGACGTTCTTTTCTTTTGATGCTTCGTTCTTCTAAAGAATCCAGAACTATACATTTCTCTGGCTCTGATAAATCTATGTGACATCTGAGGTGTTTTATTATGGATTGTTTCAAAATGGAAAGATCTATTTCTAACTAAGATAGTTTTTCTCCCTTAGCTTATTCGAGTAAGAAAAAATAAAGGCCTACCATAAGCGGCAGGCCCTCATTCAAAATTCAATCTATATTCATTTGAGTAGTCTACTCTAACTATTCAATCACGATCATTTTTTTACTGTCTATAATTTGATTATCAACTGTCAACTGATAATAATACAAGCCTGAATTTTCCAAGTCCGACTTATCAACATCAATCGAGTGAACACCTTTCTTATACTGGCCTTCATAGCGTTTCAGTTCTTTGCCAGTCACATCGTAAATAATCACGGATGCTTTTGCTGACTCTGGCAACTCAAAACTAATCTGCGTGCTCAATGCAAATGGGTTTGGATTATTCTGATGGAGTACGAACAGGCCAACTTCTGGTTGAGTCACAATGAAATCAATCTCATATTGGTCTAATGATGACTCACCACCATATGCCTCTGCTTTCGTAATTGAAGAGTTAATACTCAATGCGGAAGCAAGAGTCGATGATGACTCAGCTGTAAAAATCAGATTAAATAAAACATCTCCAGATACAAGATCTGTCTGATTGACATTATAGCTCATCGTCAACTGACTATCGTGAACACCAATGTGCCCATCTCCAATCTCTATGCCTACAGGCTCTATACCTACATAACTCAAGCCAGCATGGTCTAGAGTCAACTGCAGACCTTTAATCTCATCAACTTGATTCGCAGTTACTGGTACGATTACTTGATCACCAGTTTCAAATTGTTGATCTTCTGTGACCAACTCGATAGAGCCAACACTTCTTATTTCAGTCCTGACCAATTCATTTGCTCGGACATCTCCATTCACATCACCAATTTTGACACCGATCATATCAAGATTTTCGTCTGCAGACATATTTTCAATCATCATGACTTCTATAAATGGCCATGGAGAGGTAAGGTCTATGAATTCAAATGATCCATCTACAAATCTCCAACTTTCATTATTTGGTAAATCAGTGTCTAATCCTAAGATCAGTTTCCTCATCAAGACAATATCTGAAGCAGTGATCCTTTGATCATTATTGACATCAGAGGCAATCATCTTATATGGACTTTGGAATACATCTGTAGACAAAATGTGTCGCATGATTATGACAATATCTAGAGTAGAAACTCCATTAGCATAGTCGTAGTCTTTGCTAGAATTCAATTGATAATCCACATCTAATGGATTATTGTAGAATGCAAATCTACCATTAGAATCAGTGATCACTTGTTTAGGATATTCAGCGAGTTGCTGTGATTCTACGGTGACAGTAACGCCTTCTACCAAATCTCCTGTTTCAGTTGTTATGACACCTGAGATGATTGATCCTGAACCTCCTTCACGATTGTCACAGTCACCACCGATGAGTACTGATACCGTGCAGAAGTCTCCATTACCACTTGTATCCCAGACATAAACATCTAGCTCAAATAAGTTTTGCAAATCATCACATGAGAATTGAATATTAGCCTGATTACTGAAATCTTCTGCATCTGGCGTGATAGGCATTTCTCCACTATTGACAATACTAAACTCAACTGGACCACAATTATCAAAACTGCCTAGATCAAAATCCTCAGCCCATACAGCTACTCCCCCACCAGCTTCCATAAAGGCTGTGGTAATACCTGCTATACAGAGAGGTGTAGGCGCTTTTTCATCTCCAAAGGTAACCGTGCTAATCGTAGAACTCTCATTGCCGCAGCCATCCGAAACAGTGAATGTCACCGTGTGCTCATCACCTGGACTGCCTGCTTGAGTGTCTATGGATACATCAACACCACTTGCTGTACTTGTCGTGACAGTAGTACCATTATCGTAACGGATGATCCAGCTTAGCAACTCTGAAGACACTAAGGTCGAATCACATAAATCACTTGCTGTAGCCGTAACTATGCCTATACCACTGCATGCAGTATCATCATCTTTGGAAGTTGCACCTCCAGAAGTATTGACCATGACATCATCTGCTTCCACGACAGGAGCGGTATTGTCTCTAATCTCGATCACTTGGTCAAATGTATAGTAGCCATCAATGTCTACATCTGTATATCTGAGATAAACTGGATCGGCAGAAATATTTTCATCACATCCTGCGCACACCCCTTGTGCCCAATCTTCGACAGCTTCAAAGTTATCTCCAGCACCATCATTTTCATCATCGACATCTCCACCATTCGCTTCCCAATAGCACCAGTCAATAATCGTCCATCGTTTGATCAACTTCAAGCATGCGTCAGAAGCAGCTACTGTATCTACTTCAGAAGATACACCGACTAAACCACAACTGGTGTTACACCAGACTGGCACAGCACTCACTTCACCTACAGAACATGTGAAAACATCTCCCATGTCTACTAATTGTGCTTGCTCCACTAATTCGTTATCGTCATTGCACTCTAAGTTAATGCCATTAAAAACTTCACCTGTGTGGTGTTTAGGCCACTTGATTGTAAATGGATCAAAGCTTATTGGATTCGTCACTGTAACTACCTGGTTACATTGTGTCTCGTCTTCATCTCTCTCTCCATTTCCATTACTATCGAGATACCAAATTCTGAATATCTGACCTTCACCACACCCATCTAAGAATTCTGAATCATCAACAAATGCTAATGGTATTTCTGCACCGCAAATACTATTGGTCTCTATAGGTCTTAAAACGACATCTCTATCATCTGTACATGAGATAGTCTGCGGCTGACAATTGAGTACACTTGAGGATTTGTCTTCTATTCTCACTTCAGCAGTACAGGTATTGCTGTTACCATTGCTGTCAAAGACGTGTAAGACGACAGATTCTGTACCGATATCTTCACAACAGAACTGTATGGCATCATTACATAAGACAAACGGTATAAGCTCGATTTGTTCGATATCACCATTTTTATCTAAAATCGTATCGCGAAACTCTCCATCAATATTACAGGTGCTTGCTGCCCTGTAGGCCAACTTACCATCAATAGTCACATCTAGAAGCCCTGCCTCAAAATCTACCAGTCTCACCATACAACTCGTCACTGGGCCACAACCGGTATCATTACTACCAGCATCGACACTGTGCACGAAAAGTTTTGCGGACCCACCGTCTGGACCTCCAGTTATGGACACACTGATATCATCATTGCAGACAGGAACTGGATCGACTAAGTCAACCACATTTATCTGGTATTTGAATAATTCAATATTTGCACATCCATCCTTGTACACGTATGTCACCCAATGCGTTCCAAGATCAATGCCCACACCTGTTACGACAAGATCATCTGACTCAAAGTCCCCATCGACTTGTATGAATCCACTGCCTTCACTCGTTACATAAGCCTCAAATTCTATCTGACCACATGCTCTATTGATTGAGTCAGGTAGAGGTAAGACACCTGAGAATGTACATTGCCAAGGGTTGATGCTTACTGTAATTGGGAGTCTAGCATCTTCCACTTGCGGTCCATTGACATCATAAATAGTGATGAATTGTGTATGCATAACTGGATTAGCTACACCTTGCGAACCTCCACAGACATCATTCAGCGTCCATTGTCTTAAAATCTGGAATGAACCGCCGCATATCTCCAAGACTCTATCTTCATAATCCATGGAGAATAAGCACAAGCCTGTATCCGTATTCAATGGCAAGCCAAATATATTAGGGAAGCCAGTGCTGTCTGGATGTATGACAGAAGCTGGGTCGATCTGACCCGTCTCTATATCAAAGAAGGAATCATTCACTTTAGCACAATTAATAGGATCTTCAATTGTGATATCCTCTGGGAATTTCACGTGATCTGTACTAAATGGTATGATATTGATGATCTGCGTATCCCTTAAGACATTGCCTTCATCATCAGCAACTAACCATCTTCTCTCAATGGTCGCTCTCGGCGAACTACATTCGTCAAACTCTCTGTATATATCTTCGAAGTCATATCTCCATTCCGGCTCACAATTGAGGACTTCAGGAAAGCCTAACTTGAAGTACTCGGGGCTAGTTGGTTCTACACACAATAATGTCGTATCCAAAGGCCACTGAACGATCGGTAATTGCTTTTCTTCGAGCAATACTTCTGACCAGCAACTATTACCTGAACCATTGCAGTCTTTCACTGTGACTCTAAATACCTGCCCTAAATCAGATTCATCAAAGAAGTTGAGATGATCACCACCCTGTGGATCACTTACGTCAATGCATAACAATTCATTACATAACTGTGAGCCTCCTTCTAAAATCATATCTGGTGTGAGTACTAAAGAGCAATCGCCTGCCAAGGAAATATTTATTCTATCATTACATGACAGCGTTTCATTAAAGTCAATTGGCTCTGTCAAACCAATGTTGACACTCACATCACAAATACTCGAATTTCCAGATGCATCTGTTGCGATTACTCTGATAGACGTGGTGTTGATATCAATACCTGCCGATAATGGCGGATCTGTAGTAAGTACAACATCGCAATCTCCTCCTTCTAAAATATCTGTAATAGCCGCAAATGACGCATCGCAACTTGTTGGATTTATATTGATATTGACCGTTCCTGCTGGGCAGTTGAGTGTCGGAGCAATATTATCAATAATCGTCACTGTGAGCTCTTCATAAGCTGTCTTATTATTACAAGGATCAGTCGCTGAGACGATAACTCGATGCTCACCTATATCACTGCAATTAAAGAAACTCGGCTGTATATCCAATATTAATTCAGAGGAGTCAATAAAACACGCATCTTGAAGTCTAGCCACTATATCTGCAGCAGTCAAGCTCACTTGACCATCTTGTCCCAAAGACACTGTTACATCATCCTTCAGCACTAAAATAGGTGGATTAGGATCTAATATTGTTATCTCCTGGGTAGCCTCACTGACATTTCCACATTCGTCTTCTGCTCTCCAAATCCTATGAACTACAGCAGCTTTATCTCCTTTACATAAGAGATCAACTGAGTCCCTGAATGAGATAAGAATATCCTCTGGAGCAGTACACGTCCCATCATTCGCTGTAGCCATTCCTGCAGTTAGTGGTACAGACGCAAATATCGTATCACACACTTCGGTCGTATCTTTAACGACGACCTGAGTAATTACCCAATCATCTCCAATTACTATTGCATGCTCCATAGTATCAATGGGCGTAAATATCAGTCTACAATTCGTGATGACTGTTTCCAAGTCACACTCTTCAATTAGAGTATCTGGTGGAACAGTTAACATCGGTGGTGCCTCATCTCTCACAAATATTTTGTGATTATGCTCACATTGATTACCTGCCATATCTGTGATAAACCAAGTTCTCTTTAATGTGAATGTATTCGGACAAATACTATCAAATTTCGTTTCAATAAATTCTATATCAATCTCTTCTGGGTCGTCACAATTATCTCTCACGTGCCACACTGGATTGATAACAAATGGATTTGGAATATCACACATGTTGCCCAACACAAGAGTATCCTCTGGCATCGTTGTCACAAATACAGGACACTGCTCATCTCTGACTATCACATCAAACGAACACATGCCGTCTGGTAATGGAATCAAGACTGGTGTTGGTGTACCTGTTGGTAAATCAGCTGGATTTACTCTATAAGTGACAGTAATTGTATCTACTGGATAGTTTAATCCACCTGCCTGTCCAGTTATCCATGTATCATAAGGGATGATGTCATCTCCATTCGCTGGATCAGTCACTGGTAATGTACCATCCACTGCTGTCAACATGTATTGTATATCCATAGCATCTATGTCAATACAATTCGATAAAATCTCAGCGTCAGGGAAATTGACAATTGCACCACATTCTTCCTGATCATTTTGAACATTGACTGGATCGTGAACATTAGGACAAACAATCTCAACAGTACAATTAATTGTATGTACAGTAGGCAAAGAATCGTTTGGATCATCAGTTGGATCTCCATCATTATTGGGATCTGGGTCACTACCATCTGTTGATACATCTGTCACAGGCATACCGAATGGGTCGATACCGTCAACAGTTGCTGAATTTTCAATTTCACTCGTACCACAAGTACAAGCATCGACAACAACTATAACTGCACCCAAATCATCTACAAGTAATTGATCTTCACCATTCAGCATTTCACCAGTAGCAAAGGCATCTGCATAATCAGCATTGACTGTGAAATCGTCACTGGTAATTTCGAAAATACTGACATCTCCTCCACAACCAGCGAAAGCAGTTGCTAAATCATCATTTAATTGAATATTACTCAAATCAACGTCTCCAAAATTTTGAATGTTGAATTCGTATGTGACTCTAGCACAATCATTTGTGATCATTTCTATGCTGGCAAGTCTTTTCGCTAACCCAATGCCAGGATCAAATTCAAATACAACAGGTGTATCTTCATTATTATTGGTTGGGTCATTATCATTATTCGGATCAGCATCAGAACCATTTTGAGAATCATCACGCAAAGCCCCGTCAGGAGCATTGGCAGTAACAGTTGCACTGTTTAAGAAAGGCCCTGACATTCCATCACAATTCACTTGAACGGTTAACAATATCGCCCCTTGGTCTCCTACCACTAATGAATCTGAACCCACTAATAAATTTTGGAACGTTAAGCCATCATATGGATCTTGTGTATTTACCAAGAAATCATCACTCGTTAACTCAAGCACTTCTACAGAACTACAAGAGCCAAATGGTCCGTTTAAGTCATCAATGACCTGAATGTCTCTTAAAATCTGATCACCAAAATTCTCTATATTAAATTCATAGGTAACTACTGTTGTACCATCTTCCATTGGTGTTACGGATACAACACTTTTAGCTATTCCTATTGCACTCGTAAATTCGAAATTAATCGGCGTCATTGAATCTTCCTCTGGATCACCATTTCCATCTGGATCTGGATTACTTCCATTTGTCGATAAATCATCAACATTGCCTCCACTTGGTGATTCTGCTGATGCCATTGATTGATTCATAAATGTACCAGTCACACCACCACAATCTCCAACGTTTATCGTCAATAGGACTGCTCCTCGATCATCAACCTGAAGGATATCAATACCCTCTAATAAAGCTATGTCACTCGTACCATTGAAATCTGCATTAACTGTGAAATCATCACTGGTTATCGTCAGTACTCTAATATCATTACATGGGTCGAATGCAGTTGCTAAATCGTCAGTCAATTGAACATTTGTCAGGTCTACATTACCATAATTCTGAATGTTAAACTCAAATGTAATCGTAGAGCTTCCATCTGCATTATTGATAACCTGTACAGCCCTCTTAGATGTTCCGATTACAGGATCCTCAGTAAGCGGAGTAATTGTTGGTCCGCTGTCAGAAGGATCATCATCGTCTGTTGGTCCATCTGGATCAGATCCACTAACGGAATCATCTGTTACAGGTGGACCTCCACTTGGTGGCGTACCTCCTGCTGTAGCTGTATTCGAAATACTCACATTTCCACATCCGCAAGCTTCAACCAATAACAGTACTGCGCCCTTATCTCCAACTTCTAAATCATTACCTGTAGGTAGAATTAGATTTCCAGAAATTAGTGCATCTGCATAATCATCATTCACAATAAAGTCATCTGAGGTAATCTCTTTAATGCTTGCACTTTGACAAGCAGCACCAAAGTTGGATAATAAATCATTATCCACAATGGTCACATCACTCAAATTAACATTACCGAAGTTTTCTAAGTTAAATTCGTATTCTATCAAAGCACAACCATCATCTTGTATCCAAGTCTTTGCCGCTCGCTTAGCTAAACCTAGGACTGGATTTGTCATAATCATAGTAATGGTTGGATCATCTTCATCTGCTCCATCTGGCAAGCCATCTCCATTAGGATCCGGTTCACTACCACTATCGGAAACATCTGTTGGCATATCACCATTTGGTGCTGTTGCTCCAATCATTGCACTATTCTCAATATCCACATCTGGGCAACCACATGCTTCTACCATAACTAATACTGCGCCTTTATCTCCTACTCCTATGTTTTGGTTAGAAGCCAGCATATTAGTACCTGCTGAACCATCATATGATGCATTCACAACGAAATCGTCACTTGTGATTTCCTGTATGCCCGCACTGCCACAAGCATTAAATGCTCCAGCTATGTCATCCGTCAAGTTAAGGCCATCTAAAATGACATTACCTAAATTTTCAATATTAAATTCATAGGTCACTTCAACACAGCCATCATCAAATAGCTCAACTTGTGTTGTACGCTTCGCTAAACCAATCACAGGATTGGTAGATATCGTGGTGATCGTAGGATCGTCTTCATCTGGTCCATCTGCTGTACCATCTCCATCAGGATCTGGCTCACTGCCACTATCAGAGATATCTTCTGGCATATCTCCATTTGGTGCCGTACCCACTACCATCGCTTGGTTTTCTATATCTGTATCTGGACATCCGCAGGCTTCAACTGTGACTAACACAGCTCCTTTGTCGCCAGCAGGTAAATCTTGAGATGGGCTTAGCATGTTGGTACCTGCTGTACCATCATATGCTGAGTTTACGACAAAATCATCACTCGTAATCTCGTGGATCATTGCAGATGTACACGCTCCATAAGCTGTCGCTAAATCATCTGTCAAGACCAGATCATCAAGATTCACATTACCCAAGTTTTCTATATTAAACTCATATGTCACCTCTGCGCAGCCGTTATCCAATAACTCAACGTGTGTTGTACGCTTCGCTAAGCCTATAGATGGATCTGTTGTGATCGTGGTGATCGTCGGATCTTCTTCATCTGGTCCATCTGCTGATCCATCTCCATCTGGATCTGGCTCACTACCGCTATCCGATAGATCTTCTGGCATGTCTCCATTTGGTGCCGTTCCCACTACCATCGCTTGATTCTCTATATCTGTATCTGGACATCCGCAAGCTTCTACTGTGACTAGCACTGCTCCTTTATCGCCGACTGGTAAATCCTGAGATGCGCTCAGCATGTTGGTACCGGCTGTACCATCATATGCTGGGTTTACCACAAAATCATCACTTGTGATCTCATGGATCATCGCTGATGTACAGGCGCCAAAGACACCAGCTAAATCATCTGTTAAGACCAGATCATCTAATACGACATTACCTAAATTTTCTACATTAAATTCATAGGTTACTTCTGCGCAGCCGTTATCCAATAACTCTACGTGTGTTGTGCGCTTTGCTAAGCCTATCGATGGATCTGTTGCAATTGTCGTGATCGTCGGATCATCTTCGTCTGCACCGTCCGCAGCGCCATCTCCATCTGGATCTGGCTCACTACCGCTATCCGATAGATCTTCTGGCATGTCTCCATTTGGTGCCGTACCCACTACCATCGCTTGGTTCTCTATATCTGTATCTGGACAGCCACAGGCTTCTACCAATAATAACACAGCTCCTTTATCGCCTACTGGTAAATCTTGATTCGCTCCTAACATATTAACTCCTGCTGCTCC
>CALLFA010000237.1 GCA_937997635.1 uncultured Saprospiraceae bacterium
AAATGGCAGGCAAAACTACAAACCACCCAAACTGCCACCCTTGACTGAACCTGAAAATTAACTCGTGAGTGGCATAAGATTTGAAAATCCATGAAATATGATTTTATTTTTTAACCAGACACACTTAAATGAACTATCCCCTTTTCATTTATGCTGCCAAAATTTCCTTTTCTATAGTTTCCAGATATGACAAATTGTCCAAGAAGTTAGCTAAGACTTACTACTTCCTCTCCCCTTATCCCATCCAAAAATGGCTAAACCACCACAACCAATTATAAAAGCCTTCATTGAGTAAATGCCCTTCGAGTAAATGCGTATCGTCCTCCCTAAGATAATAAACATTAGTCTAATCTCCCTAAACCAAGTCCCTCCTTTTTCACACTTTAACTATCCTTTATCCAAGTTCTTTAATCATACCCATCACAACGCCACCACCTTCACCCGATGCTCCACCTCCAAATTCAACGAATTCGCAATAAAACACAACTTATTCGCTTTGTGATGCAACTCAATCGCTTTCTCGATCATCGATGCTTCCGTAACGACGATCTGCGGATGCAGAATAATTTGTTTGAATCGGCCGCTGCCGTCGGGGGCTTCTTCCATGATGCCTTCGGCGTGGTCTTCATATTGGTGGACGATTACTTTATTGTCCGAACAAAGATGTAAATACCAGAGCATGTGGCAAGACGAGACGCTGGACAAAAACAATTCTTCTGGGTTGTATCGGGTGGCGTCCCCACGAAAACTGGAATCTGACGAGCCTAATATTTCGGCAGACTTTGATGGGATTTTGATGGTGTGATTACGGCTGTAGGAGCGGTAGTCAAATGTGCCACTGCCTTTATTGCCCGTCCATTCGATTGTGAGTTTGTAGTGGTGATTTTTCATTTGACTATTGAGTTTACCTGTTACGCAAGTGGCATTTTCTTTCTGGTGAATAACAGGATCAAACAAATCAGACCCAATATCCCGTGAAGGGCTAATGGTCCTCCAAAGCTCTCTATGCCGGCTTGCACACCATGAAAACTGGCAAGCGCGACACCCAGGTGAAACACGGGAAATACTTTTAACCATCCGCGCAGTGGTCCTTCTCTAAAATTTAGAAAGACGAGTAAGGCATACCAGCCCAAGGCAAACGCTGCAGCGCCATACATGCGACATAAGGTCATGGCATTCGCATCACCCGGATCAACATCAGGTATTAAAAAGGGTGCGAATAAAAAGACGACACCTGCTCCCAATTCTAAAACGGCATTAAACAACACAAACCACTTCATCCTTATGCTGATTTTTTACGTTTCGCATCTTCGATACTTGCTTTTAATGCTTCCATGATATCCACAACTGGTTTTTCGTCTTCGGTATCAGCAACGGTAATGATTTGTTTGCCGTCGACTTTCTGCTGGACCAAATCCATTAAGGCGTCATGATAGCGATCTTCAAAGTCCACTTTGTCAAAGGTGGTGGATAAGGAATCGACCAAGGTATTCGCCAATTCCAATTGCTTGTCATCAATCTCTACTGGCTCCAAATCTGGCACATCTTCTATGTTGCGTAATTCTCGAGGATATCTCAGTTTATACATAATGATGCCATTTTTATCTGGTGTGATCAACACCACATCTTCTCGATCTCTCAAAATGATTCTGCCGATACCCGCTTTGTTCGATTTGCGCAGCACTTCAGAAAACAGAGTAAACGTCTTTTTGGCAATATCACCATTTGGACCAACATAATACACTGCCTCAAATCGTGAAGGATGTACTTCTGACAAATCGACAAAAGCTTCTATTTCGATGGCTCTGGTACTTTTCAGTTTGATGGAATTCAACTCATCGGACTCAAAAACCACATATTGATCTGGCTCGTATTGAAAGCCTTTAACAATGTCTTTTGATCCAACTTTTTCATTGCAAGTTTTGCAGACTTTGCTATACCCAACCCGACCGTGGTCTTCTTTATGCAATTGATTGAAACTGATTTCGTGTTTTGTTTCGACTGCGTTAAATACTTGGATGGGAATGGTGACTAATGAAAACCTGATGTGGCCTTTCCAAACTGATCTCATAATGTAATTTTCTTATTTGGTGGAAAATTACCAATTAAATTGGTAGCAAACAATTTAGGGGTGGGAACTTAACGAATGGCGGGTGCTCTTGGAATACACAAAGAGGTCGGGAGACCTTTTGTTCACCTTTCCTTCCAAAGTGAGCCAAACGTGAGCCAAAGGTTTTTAACCTCTTGGCGGTGTCTCTTGGAAATACGCAAAGAGGTCGGAAGGCGTGTCTTGAATCAACCCTGAGCCAAAGGTCTAAGCCACAGGCTCACAGGTCCGTACCTCTTGGCGGATTTCAATCATACAGTGAGCCAAAGGCAGGTGCTGACCAAATCAACTAGACTTCACCTTCTTCCGCAAAGCAAACAATTCATCCCTGTATTGAGCTGCCGAAATAAAATCGAGCTCTTTGGCGGCCTTTTTCATCTTGCGTTCTGTCTCTGCCATCATGGTCTCCAGTTGATCTCTGGACATATAATTGACGACGGGATCGGCAGCAAGGTCTCGTTCTTCTGGTTCTATGTATGCGACGGGCTTGGATGACACGCGAACATCGAGGACGGACTTTTGGTTTCGTATTTGTTCTTTGGTTTTAAATATGGTGGTGGGTGTCATGCCGTGTTCTTCATTGTATGCTTTTTGAATGGCGCGACGTCTGTTTGTTTCGTCAATAGTGATCTGCATGCTGTCGGTAATTTTATCCGCGTAAAAAATCACCAAGCCATTTGAATTTCTTGCGGCACGTCCAGATGTCTGTGTCAAGGATCGGGCATTTCTCAAAAAGCCTTCTTTGTCTGCATCTAGGATGGCAACCAGGGACACTTCTGGTAAATCCAAGCCTTCTCTCAATAGGTTGACGCCCACCAACACATCAAATTCGCCTAAACGCAAATCTCTGATGATTTCTACACGATCCAGTGTGTCTACTTCGGAGTGGATGTACCTCACCTTGACATTTAATCGCTCCAGATATTTGGTCAACTCTTCTGCCATTCGCTTGGTCAAGGTTGTCACTAAAACGCGCTCGTCGATCTCGATGCGCTTATTTATTTCTTCCAGTAAATCATCGATCTGATTCAAACTAGGTCTGACATCTATTGGTGGATCAAGCAGGCCTGTCGGTCGGACGATTTGCTCGACAACTTCTCCTTCTGTTTGCTCTAACTCGTAATCGCTAGGTGTGGCTGTCACAAACACAACCTGATTAATCAAGCCTTCAAATTCATTGTAATTCAATGGGCGATTGTCTAAGGCTGATGGCAATCGAAAGCCGTAATTCACCAAATTTATTTTTCTGGCTCTGTCTCCTCCCCACATCCCTCTCACTTGCGGGACAGTCACGTGGCTTTCATCGATCATCATTAAATAATCATCAGGAAAATAATCCAACAGACAGAAAGGTCTTGTGCCTTGTCTCCGTCCATCAAAAAATCGAGAGTAATTTTCTATGCCGTTGCAATAGCCGAGTTCTCTCATCATCTCCAAATCAAAAGTGACTCTTTCCTTAATCCGATTCGCTTCTAAATATCGTCCTTCTGATTCAAAAAACTTGATGTGTTCTTGGAGTTCATCTTCAATTTTATACAGAATGCCTTTCAATCGATCTTTGGGTGCCACATATAAATTTGCAGGAAAGATCGCTGCATGTTCAATATCCTGAATGCGCTTTCCAGTTTCGATTTCAAGTTGCTCTATTTTTTCAATTTCATCACCCCAAAAGATAATGCGGTAGCCATAATCCAGATAAGGCAAATTGATGTCAACGGTATCTCCCTTTACTCTAAATGTGCCTCTTTTTAATTCA
>CALLFA010000238.1 GCA_937997635.1 uncultured Saprospiraceae bacterium
CGATGCAATGCATGAGTACAGTTGCTATCGTGCGTAAAGAAACGGGGACTTGGAAATATGCCTTGTATCAGTTTTTATTTATGTTGGTGTTGGCTTATGTGTTTGCGTTTGTTGCTTATCAGGTGTTGAGTTAGGGGACTAAGGTGCTAGGGACTAGGGACTAGGGACTAGGTGCTAGGGACTAGGTGCTAGGGACTAGGTGCTAGGGACTAGGTGCTAGGGACTAGGTGCTAGGGACTAGGTGCTAGGGACTATGGGCTAGGGACTAGGGGCTAGGGGCAATTTAGAAGACACTATAATTTATAAAACAAAAATTCCGTGACAAAGGTAAGCTGTGACAATTGGGCTATAGACAAAGAAACCTATCAGCTAGAATCTCACTACCTCTTCCGAAACCGCTCACTATAACCTCCAGATTCTGCTTTGTTCATTTGTGAAAATCGCTTGATAATTCCATCGAATACTTCAGGAGGCATGTCGGGTTGGTATTTACTTACTGATGGTTCGAATTGACTGACATGTGCAGCGGCGGCTCTCATTTTTAAGTCAAATTCTTTATCTGTTAAGACTATTTCATAATTCGGCTTCTGGGAGTAGTAATAATAGACTTGTGGAACATTATAGGATTCTAGTCCTTCGTCCAAATAATGCTGTGGATAATACAAATGCCACTCCGCAGCGATAAAGGCATCTTGAGAAATATTGGCAGCCATGCGATGATCAGTCTTGTGCCATTGGACATCTTTGTTGCCTGGGTCCAGTGTAAATACTGCATCTGGTCTGAAGAGCTTGATGTATCTGGCAATCTTTCCTCTGAGTACTTGGGGATCGGCATATTCTAAATCACCGTCTTCGTATCCTAGCCAATGGAGATTCTCTTTCTCGATTCCTAATATCTTACAAGATTTTTCTTCTTCAGCACGTCTGATTCTTGCGAGCCGTTCTCTGGTCATTTCTAAGTCAAGTGAGCCCTTATTGTCATTAGTATAGATGATGATGTTGATTGTATTACCTTGCGATGCCAATTTTGCTAAAGTACCACCCATGGCGAATGTCTCATCATCGGGATGTGGCGTGAAGACAAGGATTGATTTATTGGTAAAATTCTCTACCCTATCAGCTTCCTCAACTTCTACTAATGTGGTAAGTGGTGCTGTAATTGGTTGGGCTACAATTGAATGTTGTAAAACTTGTGATAAGATAAATATTAATCCTAGAAGATAAGTGAACTGTTTGGTTGTGTTAGCCATATGCTTAAAGTGTTTATACCCAGCGCACTTGGGTGTGACCCATTTGCTACTGCCCATTTTATTTATCAATGGAAAATAGTGAAAGTTTGGGAATATTTTAGGTGCTAGCGTCTAGGTGCTAAATTCTATGTTTGATTGAGGTAAGAAAATGCCTAGTCATTCATTTTTGTAATCATGGATTTTATGGATTGTTCAATTTCGCTGATTTACATTTCGAATTAACAGTTCATTTTACAGGAATAACGAACACGCTGTGTAGTTTCCAGTAGCTGGCCCCTTATTTATACACTCAATTTCTTCACTAGTCTTTCCATAAACGCCACTCCTTTATCCAACTGCTCTTTGGCTATAAATTCATTCGCTCGATGTGCTTGTGCAATGTCCCCAGGACCACAAATCACAGACTGAAAGCCAGCTTCTGCAAATTGGCCTGCTTCTGCTGCATAAGCGACGGTGCCTGTTTCATTAATGCCTGATACATCTTTGATAAAATCAACAACAGGTAAATGATCAGGCGTATCTAAGGCTGGTACATCTGGATGTGCTTCAACTGTGTCAATTTTAAACTCTGGAAATCGTTGTTGCAATTCTGATTCTACCTGCTTGCAGTGCTCGTCAAATTCAGCTTTGATCTCTGCTCCTTTATCCATTGGTATGACACGTACATCCCAATAAAAGCTTGCTCTATCTGAAACGACATTCGGTGCTATACCACTGTGCTCAAATACACCTGAATGTATCGTGGAGTGTGGAGGTGTAAATCGCTCATCTACGTGACCTGAATCAATCAAGGCATTCATCTTAGCCTCTAACCACAAGATCAATCGAGATGCTTCATGAATGGCACTTACTTCTGTACGGATGCGACTACTGTGGCCGGCTGATCCATTGAGTGTTGTTTTATAAATGACGATTCCTTTTTGACCTACGATTGGTTGCATCATTGATGGTTCGCCGATAATGGCATAGGCTGGCTTTTCTTCGTAGTGATTATTTATATCTGCGGCTAATGCTGGGGCAGCTATACAACCAATTTCTTCATCATATGAGAAAGCAAAATAAATAGGCTTTTTTAAATCTGCTGCCTTCATCTCAGGTAATGCTGCTAAACAACACGCGATGAAGCCCTTCATATCACAAGAGCCTCTTGCGTATAGCTTTCCATCATTCCCATCAGTCAATACAAATGGATCTGTATTCCAAGGCTGTCCTTCTACAGGAACAACATCTGTGTGTCCTGATAAAATCACGCCGCCATCTACAGCTGGTCCAATGCGACAATGGATGGACCGCTTGGTTCCCTCTTCATTAGGCACATTCACAAAATCGACTCCATGCTGTGTGAGGTATGCTTCTATCCACTCAGCAATAGGAAGGTTGGATTCTCCGCCAAGGACAGGAAAGGATACAAGGTGGGATAGGATTTCTTGGGCGTTCATATGGCTTTGTATATGTGTGTTGTTATTGGAATTTTATTAATCACTAGTGTAGGCTAAATGTAGGTAATTTCTGTTGAATATTTGGTGTGGATGTAGAGAAGCTATATGCTGATTAAATGTAAAAAATAATCAGTTAGGCATCTGAGATTAGACCAACTCGATCTGCCAGCCAGCTGACGGACCACTCCTTCACGGGAGGAGAATTTTGTATTAGCGTACTATAAGCTACTTAGTTTCTTATAAACCGATGGTGATTAAGTAATTTGCAATTGTAGAACAAGGCGAGGTGTTCCATTATGTCTAAGCATGAAAGACCCGCTAATAGGTCTTAAGCAATTCTACTAAATCTACCTTCTCCATTTTCTCTGCAATCGAAATCGCATTTTCTCCAGTCCACGCATCTTCAATCGTAGGATCTGCGCCATTAACTAATAAGAATTTAATTATTGCGAGATGACCAGCTTGGACACTTGCGTTCAATCCTGTTGTCATAAATTCGGGATGGCGATAGTTTGGATCGATACCGTTTCCGATATGGTATTTCACCAAATCTAGATCGCCGCTTTGGCACGCGGCAAACATTTCTTTCCAATCGCCTGCTGACATGGTTTGGTATTATTTAAAATATTTTGACCTAAAGGACCACCTCGAACCGTCAACTAGTGCACCACTCTTACGCTGCAATAGAATTACACTTCTTGTGGACATGGTATTGGCTAATATGATTTGAAAATTAAAGTACAATATACTTCAACATAAATAAGGTCAATAAAATATATAGAATGGGATGCACAGATTTTATTTGGCCTTTCACCAATTGAATCAACACATAAAAAATAAGGCCAAAAGCAATCCCATTGGCAATGCTGTATGTGAACGGCATCATGATGATAGTCATAAATACAGGAATACTTATTTCTAAGTCAGATACATCTATTTTGTTAATGCCATCCAGCATTAATAGGCCTACCATAATTAAAATGGGTGACGTTGCTGCTGGTGGCACCATCCCTGCAATAGGTGCTAAGAAAATACTCGCTAGAAAAAGTGCACCAACAACGCAAGCTGTCAGACCTGTTCGTCCCCCTTCCACAATACCAGAGCTACTTTCTATATAGGTTGTGACGGAAGAAGTACCAAGCAAAGCTCCAATCGTTGTTGCTGTTGCATCTGCGTATAACGCACGATTCATCCTAGGTAGATTTCCATTTGCGTCAAGCATATTACCTTTAGAAGCTGTACCTAATAAGGTGCCCATTGTATCCAATAGGTCAACCAATGTAAAACTGATGATGACCACCAAAACAGTGATGAAAGCTCCCATCGTCGTTTTTCCTTCTGGCGGTGTAAACAAGGAAGCTAGGTCAAGTTGGAACGCTGTTTCACTCACGGATATCTGCCCAAGGTCATAAGACGTTGGTAGTTGAACCACGCCCATTGGAATGCCAATAATGGTTGTTATTAAAACTGCCCAAATCATAGCAGCTCTGATTTTCATTACCATAAAAATGGTGAGTATGATAAAACCTAAAGCCGACAATAAAACAGGCGGATGACTCAACTTGCCTAACTGAATAATTTGTGAAGGTGCATTATTGACTTTATCGATCAGTACGCCTGTTTCTGCGCCTTGATTGCTCAATAAGATATCGATTATTGGTCCTTGATTCACCTGAATGAGTCCTGCATTATTTAAGCCTATTAAGGCAATAAACAACCCGATCCCAGGAGCGATAGCCAACTTTAAATATTTGGGAATTGCATCTATGATAGCAGCTCTCAAACCCGTAATGGTCAACAAAAGAAATAACAAACCTGACACAAAGACAATGGCTAGTCCTTGCTGCCAACTAAAGCCTAAACCAAAGACAACCGTAAACGTAAAAAAAGCATTTAAGCCCATACCAGGTGCTTGAGCAAAAGGATAATTAGCCAAAACACCAATGAGTATCGTACCGATTGCAGCAGCGAGACAGGTAGCGACAAATACGGATTGCTGATCCATTCCCGTTTGTGATAAAATCGCTGGGTTGACAAAAACGATGTAGGACATCGTTAAAAATGTGGTCAATCCAGCTAGCAATTCTGTAGATAGTGTCGTATTACTTTTAGAGAGTTGGAATAGTTTTTCGATCACTGGAATTTTGGTTTTCAGTTTTAGCGATTTTTCAAATCTAACATTTACTTTTACTCCATGAGTTATACGCTAAGATACTTTTTTCTATTCTGCCTGACTTTCTTGTTTGCCACTCATGTAAATTCGCAAAATACTCCAACAGACTATGACCAATACCTGATAAAAAGAGACAGCCTATTAACATTAGATAGCCTACTCTATTTTGATGCAGATGTGACTCTTAGTTCTGAAGAAAAAATACTCAACAAACAATTAAAGCACTTACAAGGAAAGATGCTGGCCCACTACAAAGCAAATCACTTCTTTCCTCCAGCAAGAAACTTTTATCAATCCAAAGAACACATTGAGTCGACCACACTCTTTCGTTTCATAAACAAAATGCCCAAAGGCGGCATCCTCCATCTACACATTGGGGCGATTGGAGATGCAGACTGGGTTTTACACAAAGCGTGGGACACACCTGAGATGTACGTCTACTGGTCGGATGACAATCGTAACGTAAAAGGGGCCTTCCAAGCATTTAAAAAAGAAGACGCCCCACAAGGATTTGTACAAGTCCATCAACTCATCAACGAACAACCAGAAACATACCAAGAAATGCGTTCCTTATTGGTATTCGAAGAAGAAATGAATGCAGACTCTGTAGACATTTGGAAAGAATTTGAATTGATATTTGCACGGATCGATATGTTCATTAACTATGCTCCGATCTATGAAGACTACCTTGTCCATGGGTTGCAATTATTGGCAGAAGACAACATCCAACATGCAGAATTGAGAGGTCCTTTCCTTGACGTATTCTATGATTTAGACAACAAGCCAGGAAGCTTAGGTATCGAAGCCCATGCCGAAACTTATGAACGTATTTACAAACGCATTACTTCCATCGATCCAGACTTTACCTTTAAAATTATTCATTGCAGCTTGCGCTTTGAAGACAGAACTACAATCTGGAATGAAATGGAAAAAGTCTATGCTTATCGTCAACAATATCCAGAGCTAATCAAAGGCTTCGATATGGTAGCAGAAGAGGATGCTGGCTACAGTACGCTCTACCATGCAAAAGAATATTTACGCTTAGATTCATTAGAAAGACAATATGATGTTGATCTGCCATTGTATCTCCATGATGGCGAAAGCAATTGGCCCTCAGAATCAAATCTGTATGACGCTCTTCTGTTAGACACCAAGCGCATTGGACACGGCTTCAATTTATTTCGTTTCCCAGCATTGGTGGAATTAGTCAAACAACGAGATGTCCCTATGGAAATCAATCCATTGAGCAATCAAATTTTGGGTTACATCAGAGATTTGCGCAATCATCCTGCAAGCACGTATTTGCGAAGAGGCATTAATTGCACGATTAATTCTGATGACCCTTTGATCTTCGACTATCACGGTTTGTCTTATGATTTCTGGTCTGTGTTTTTGGCTTGGGAATTGGATTTGGCTTCACTGAAAAAACTGGCTCGAAATAGTATTGAGTATTCTGTTTTGGAAGAGGATGAGAAAGTAGAGGCTTTGAGGGTTTGGGAAGAAAGATGGGGGGATTTTATTGAGGAGGTTGTTGAGGGGTTTAGCTTTTAGGTGTTAGCTGTTAGCTGTTAGTTGTTAGCTGTTAGTTGTTAGCTTTTAGTTGTTAGCTTTTAGTTGTTAGCTTTTAGTTGTTAGCTTTTAGTTGTTAGCTGTTAGTTGTTAGCTTTTAGTTGTTAGCTTTTAGCTGTTAGTTTTTAGCTGTTAGTTTTTAGCTGTTAGTTGTTAGCTGTTAGTTGTTAGCTGTTAGTTGTTAGCTGTTAGTTGTTAGCTGTTAGTTGTTAGCTGTTAGTTGTTAGCTGTTAGTTGTTAGCTGTTAGCTGTTAGCTGTTAGCTGTTAGGGTTTAGCTTTTAGCTTTTAGCTGTTAGCTGTTAGCTATTTGATGGTTGATGGTTCGTCAATCGTAATCAAATGTCAGATCTGAGAAGAATGTCTGGTCTGCTGATAAATGACTTGAAATTTTCTTCGGAAGCTTGACCTATGAACGGGACATACCAATGTACTTTCTCGTCATTGCGCCAAAGCATCACATATGAAGCACCTGTATTCTGTAGTACCGGATATAGTTTATTTGTCCACCAATCATTTTCACGAATATTCTCGAGCCCAGTTTCTGTGAATGCAAAAGGTTTATTTTTAATGGCCCCTAAACGAGCAATTGTTTCTAGAGAAGTGGTCGCTATATCAACAAAATTTTCGTCTTGAAAATCATAAACATCTACGCCGAGTAAATCAACATATTCGTCTCCTGGATAGTAGCTCAAATATTCTTCTTCACTTAGTGCACAATTTGGTGAATAGGCAAACAACACATTATGTACATCGTTGGTGTTGACAAGCAAGTCAACTGTAGAACGATATAGTTCTTTAGATTCTTCACTGGTCAGTGTTTCATTACCCCACCAAAACCAATGACCATTTGTCTCATGCCAAGGACGAAATATAACTGGTATCGCTTTACCTTCGGCATCTGTAAGATCATTTATAAAATCAGCAACTTGAGAAACGTATGCCTCAAGAATATCGTGCCGATCACCAGTAGGCAAAATTCGATTAATGAGCCCATTTAAATTCCATGGACTTCCTCTATTGATCGGATTTGCTGCATGCCAAGACAATGTAATGATGCTTCCACTTTCATGAGCTTCTTGGATAAGTTCCTTCATCAACTCGAAGTTGATGCTATTTATATTGGCTCTTCGGCCGAGTTCTATTCTTCCCAAATCAAATCCAACGACAGCAGGAAAATCGCCAGACACTTGAAACACATCACTTGTACTAGGAAAACCAGAGTGTACCCAATTAAACCCATATGCCGTAGCATCTTGATGTCCGAAGGCAACACCTTTGTAACTAACTTCTACTAGTTTATTTCTGAAATCAACTAAATCTTGAGTTGCATTTGGATCAGCCAATTGCGCAGTTTCGAAATCAATTGGTGAAATCATAGCATCCGGAAACTCGACATCATCTGCGCATCCTATGATTAATAATGTGGTTAAGGTTAATATGGATATCAGTTTGGCTGACATATATCTGTAAATTAAAAAATAAACATATAGTTTCGCCACTAGTTGTTTATTTAATGTCCTGTTTACGTCAATTTGGACGGAATGAAATTCTGAATGCGACTCTACTACTTCATATCGTAGCACTCCTATATTCCATAGAAATTCCGTTTTATGTGCTTATTGTAGAAATCCTTTTATACTTTTAGTGTGACTCAACGAACATGATCGATACAACACATAATGTCTATCTTCGAAAGCATCACTTTGCAGCTTTCATTAGTGTACTCTTTCTGTTCAACGCTTGTACACTAACTAAGCCTAAGTCTATAGCTTATGATGCAGCGGCAAGAATAGAATCAAGATTAGATTCATTGAGCAGTGCGGAGAATATTCAACGGCTAACCAAGCATGCAGTAGAAGGTGCCATTCAAGGACTTGCCACTGATGCATCTGAAGGTGAAATATCAAAATTTAGTGTCGCACTGTCAAAGACCCTTGGAAAAGAACTAAACAACGTTTTTCAAAATTTGGACACCCGCACCCCTGGCATGGAATTTTCCAAAGGAATCACGGATTCATTGCTCAATAAAACGTTGGAATTGAGACTGAAAGCCTTTGTCAATAATGCGGTTAATAGCGCTGACGGAGACCTAAAATTAGCCATATCTAATATAGAGTCTAACTTATCACATAGTTTAGATAAGGTATTTTCTACGCTTCGATATAACATCAGCAGCCTTGAGAAAACATTGATGGATGCTATGTCTCAAAAACTTAAAGACAGCCTCAGTTATTTCTTGACTGATGCTATCAACGGTATTGAATTTGATTCTGTCTCTTCTCACCTTAGCACTGAACTACTCAGTCGAGAATTGCGGGATACGTTGAGCAGTATGGTTGTTGAGATCAGCCAAAAAGTCGCCATCAATGATCAAGTCGAATCATGGGGTCAATGGCTTACGAAAAACTTCATCTATGGGGCTCTCTTTATATCGTTTCTGGTTCTTTTGGTGAGTTATCTAAGAACTCAAATCAAAAAGCAAGATGATTATCAAGCTGCGCTTACACTCATCATAGAAGAGATGGCTGGAGATGATAATGTACTCATACAGAAACTAGAAAAACTGTTGGAGAAGAAAAAAAATGTCTAATGGGTGACCAAAAGACGATAGACTAGACTAAAAGAACATAGATCAAAAAGACCATAGACTACAGACTAAAAGATTACAAACTAAAAGACCATAGACTAAAAGACAGGATTAAAATTTCAGAATCTTTTGAATGATCAATTCATCTGTCATTATGTGTGATGCTCTAATCAAAAAAGTACCCAACGGTAAATCACTCACATCAATACAAACAGTTGTACCTGCATTATCGACAGGAGAATGTACGTCTCCATTCCCATCAATAATCTCAATATCATACATCGACAGATCACCGCTAATTGTAAAAATAGAATTCGTAGGATCAGGGTAAATTTCAATACAGGCATCACTCAGTCCAATATTTGCTGTATCTGTGTATTTAATTTTGGCGAGCCCCATTCCATTTTGAGCGATATACACATATCCATCACTAGATACATCCATACCACTCGGTTGGATTACTAAATCGCGGTAATCTTCGGTAGTCACTTCTGTGAAAGTCATATCATTTTGCGGATCTTCAATGACAAAAAGTCCCGCACTGATCCCGTTTTTTGAATCTTGCTGTTCTGTCAACCAAAGCTTCCCATTGTGACCAATAGCTATCGGGCCAGGTCGTTTTATTTTTGTATTGTTTGTATGGTAGGATATATCTAAGATGTCATCATCAGTATCTGGATCTCCAAAGAAACCTTCATCTGCGTCTTCCATTCTAAACACTTTAAAGCTCCGACCTATGCAAGAAGATGTTTCGTCGCTTTGCATGGAAACGTACAAAGTTGTAGGATCATGATCAGATGCGGTGATATAGCCAGTATTAAAAAAATCATTATTACGAAAAGCCATGCACGGCCAAATGTTTGTCCAGCTTTGACCTCCATCATTCGATCGAAAAAAGCCTGTAGATAAATCAAGTAGATACACAACTCCTGAATTTAGATTGTCTGGCCAAATAAAATTACTACGTTCGGTTTTATTTATTGTTAAGCCTAAGCCCGTGCCTGTGTCTGTGCTTTGCTGCCAGACTCCATTGTGGTATCTGTATACGCCTTTGTTTTCTACTACTGCCAGAATCGTTACAGCATCTGATGGATCACTCCCATCATGGTAGCCATAAGTAATGGCTCTTACTCTACCTTCATTAGATATAGTACTATTAAGATTCGTGTTCACCCAAGGGGAATTAGTCCCAAGGGAAAGAGCAGATTTCTTGTATACTTCTCCACCTTCATTGTCGTCTCTTTTTCCAACTCCAAGTATGATTTCATTTGCTTTCGAATCGAAAATGACATCATATCCTCTTGAAGCGGAGTTTTCAGGTCTGTCTCTTGATATATTGCCGTTTCGGAAGCGATCACTTGTTTCAAGTACAACATAATCAGTATTGGCAATAGCTATTTGCTTCGAATTATTTGGGTTTACTGCTACATCATTATTGGCTGTCGCTTGCATATTGTATACCGCAGGATTCCAGTTATCTCCGCCATCTGCTGACCTCCAAATTCCACCTCTTCCTGACAAGTAAATAATATCGTCGGCTACTCCATTGGGAAAAGGCCCTCTGGCCACCTCTATGGAACTGATGACATTATTGCCTTTGCCTAGACTCGCATTTTGAAAAGCATCTGTGCTGTACCACCAGTCATATGGTTGCCCATATATTTGGTGGGAAATACTACTCAGATCATCGGCTAAGGGTTCCCATACTTGACCACCATTTCTCGTCCTCCAAACACTAGAAAAATTTGATCCAGCTAATTCTCCAATTCGATTGTTAACACATGCATACACAATGTCCGAAGTACTATTTGCATTCTGTTTTACATAACCAGTTATGGAAGTCCATTTACGATTTAGTCTGCCAACTGCAGGATCATCAAGATTATTATTTATTGACACCCATTGCGTTCCAGTATACCTTACGATACCAGCCTCACCAACAGCACCATATACGCGACCACTGCTTAACACAACTAAGCCTTCTGGATTTTCTGTCTCAAAAGCAAATTCAGAAGATATTGCATTGATATCTGAAAAATCAATTTGATATATCCCATTTTCATACATTTCATCATTAAACTGTACTGCAATAAAAGCCGTATTGGGTATCGAAGGATTGTATGCTACCGACCGTACAAAACCTGCAGTATTTAAGTGCTCTGGGAAAGTTACTTCTTCCTCCCCTCCACTAATAAAAATTTTGACCCCTTCTTTATAGGTCCCTGCTATCACGATATCATCCAAAAAAGAATCCGAGTCTGGGCCAGTGACCACTGCTATAAGATCTCCATTGGAGCGTGGGTGACCTCCTACGGTTAGAGAATCCATTGCATCTGTTTGGTTTCCTGAAAACTTTGCCTGTCTCCCTTCAAGTGTTATCTGCCAAGAGTTACCGCCATCAATAGACCTGAATAATCCACCGGTGTTTCCCTTATCGCCCGTTCCAGCATAGAGTATTTGATCGTTATCTGGTGTGATAGCTAGCGTTGCGACCTTAGGACTTTCTAAACCTTGATTGATAGTCTTATAGGATAAGCCGCCGTCTGTAGATTTAAAAATTCCTGAAACATCGGCTGCAGAATACACTGTCAGTCCATCATCAGTAATCGTAACATCACTTTGAAAACCGCCACCACTGACATTATTATCATCAACAATAATAGAGGTTACTATAGATGAGCTCTGCGTAGTCGCTTTTGATGTGGCGTAAAAAATAAAAAGAGACCATAATACTAATCGTATCATAATAATTATTAGCAATTAAATTAAACGAACAACTGTATTGTCAAAGGTGGAAGGATAAATCGATGAGATTGCGTTTAGTTGAATCTAAATTGAATGATTAATTCAATTTGATCTTTAGAATCTCAGAGGTAAGACCGGCAAAAATACCTAGACCTCCGTCAATATTTGAGTATATGTCTATTGGTTGAGTAATGCTTGAGTTCACTTCTCCTCTTAATCTATATATCTCTATGCTTTTAAAATACTCGTATAGATCCTCACTTACTGTCATCGCTCTTACTTCTAATAAGACATCAGCATCTTCGTCAGTATCGTCTCCAAATTGGAATGCAACGACAGGGTCAGTTTCTGTAACAAATGATGTCTGAACTGGGCCTTGGGATCCATCATCAGAAAGGAATATCCTTGTTTGGAAAGATTCGTCAGCCAATACGGATTCTGTTCTGCTGTCTTCTGAGAATAAAAGAACAGGCCCCTCTCCAACATCATTAAAGTCAAAGTCATTACGAGCTTGCTTCTCTTTTCCAATTATTTCCCAAACGTAATATTGCGTTTCTGTAGACTCACTGTGAAATTCAAGATTGACAAACAATTCTCTTTTCCCTTCATCTGTAAATTCACCTTGATAAACATCTGTTTGGCTAACAAATGCTTGTAACGGTACCTTACTTGTTGCTTGGACCGATTCAAAACCAGTGGCATGAGCAGTTACTGAATAACTGCCTCCAAACGTAGGTCTAAACTCATCCGTTTGGTAATTACCTTCTCCAATATGAGTCAGACGATACACTTGAGACGTATTGTTATCTGTCACTTCTACATCTGCAGTGCTAATGTTTCGGAATGTTGAATTAGGGTTGAGGATTTGTCTTGTTGTGGCTAAATGCACAGTCATAAATTCACCTGGAGTGAATACTGAATTCAATACCATTCTGGAAAGTTCATTCTCCGATTGGGTATCAAAATTGTTGCTGCACGAGATACATAGCAAAGTGATGAAGAAAAAAATTGATGCTTTGTAAATCGTTTTATTCATGTTTTGGTACTTAGGATTAACCTACTCTAATTTAGACTGTTAAAGTCACAAAAGTCTCGATTTTAATAGATATTAACATTAATTAAAGAATATATGTGTATTACTTGACGATTTTATAACAATTCCAATTAAAACATATGGGTTCACCAACGATATTCGTCAAATCTGTGTCAAAATTCATAATTCAAACTAAAGTGTGGCAGAATAGGAAATAAGCTTACTTCCTCCAATTGGAATCTAGAGTTATCTTCATTAGCAGTAGTATCCTCAAATAAATAGACGTAGTAATCATTTTTTCTATTATAGACATTGAATACACTTAGTCCAAGAGTCAATAAAGACTCATTTTTTAGATATTTATTCAATTGCAAACCAACATCCAAACGATGATAATCATTCAGTCGGTCATTGTTTCTTTTACTTGCATCCAAGCGTTCGATTCCATCTATGTCAATGAATGATTCATCTGCCAACGTAAAGGCATCACCTGTCCCATAGACCCAGCTTGCATGAACATGAAAGGCATCAGAAAAGTGATGTCGTGCAGCGATAGAGAAATCATGTGTTCGATCGTATTTGTAGGGGAATGGGTTTCCTCGATTCAAGCCTTCAAATGTTCGATCAGTGTCTGACCACGCATATGACAATTCAAAAAGAAATGGCCCTTTTCTGTTCTGCAAAGAGAACTCCGCTCCTTTTGAAAAGCTATCCCCTGTCTCCACAAAATTCTCCCAGTCTCTATTTGCATCAAATTTTATTTCAATGTCTTGGAAATTGACAAAGGTGAAAAAGAGATCAAACGGTGAGGTGTACTCCACCACATTTTCCATGCGCTTGACATAGCCAGCGATTTCAAATTGTAAATTACTGCTTAAGTTGCCACCGTATGCAGCCGCAAGTTGGTAGGCATGTTCTGGTGGTAATCTGTCCGTTGATGGTATCCACAAACTTGTAGGCAAGCCAATACCCGGATTAACAAGTAAATGCACAAACTGTGTCATCTTAGTCGCACTTACAGTCAATTTATGATCATTAGGAAATTCTTGAATCAACGATAAGCGTGGCTGCAAAGAAGAATGTTCTATGCCTCTTACATTGTAATTGTTGTACCTAAGACCTGCGTTTAATTGTGTCGAAGGACCCAACTTCCATTTGGAATCTACATATGCAGTGACCTCATCTGCAGTGATAAATTTGGAATCATTGTCGAATTGATTTGCATCACCATCCAAAATAACTGTACTCTGTTTAATGGTAGGATCATACCGGTGATGTTGTATGCCTGTCCCAAAATTCAATTCCCAGTCATTATTCATAAACACTTGAAAATCAGCATTTAACCCTAAATCTATGATTCTGCTTGTCGCAATAATATCGAGTTCGGTTTCTGAAGTAACACTGCCATCAAACTGGCTAAAATTAAACGCTGAACGGCTTCTATTTGTATAGTCAGAATAGGACATTTGGAGCTTGCTAATGATGCGATCACTCACGCTGTTGTGCCATTGCAAGCTGTATATTTGATTTTCCCATTTTAGATTATCAAAATTTTGTCTTTCCAAGCTTTCTGTTGTCGAAGTGATGGACTCAGAATTTACAATCTCGAATTGATCGCTTCCTCTATATAAAGAGAAAAAGAGTTTGTTGCCTTCTGCGAACTCATGGCTTAGTTTTAGATTGACATCAAAAAAGGAAAAATCAGACTCATCAAACCCGAGTAGCTGTTCGATTGGCTCATTATAAAATAGATTTATCGTAGATTTTCTAGCTGATAAATTATAAGAACTCTTGCCTTTTATAATTGGTCCTTCCGTATTGAAATGAACACTTAGTGGATCAAATCCAATGGATGTTTTCCGCTCATAACTGTTTCCCTCATTCATTTTAAAATCAATCACTGATGACAATCGACCTCCAAATTTTGCTGGGTACGCTTGCTTGTAGACTTGCACATTCTTAATGGCATCAGCATTAAAAATAGAAGACAAACCAAAGACATGACTTGTTTCGTAAAGAGGTACACCATCCATCAACACGATATTTTGATCAGGACTACCCCCTCTGACATATATGTTGATTTGACCTTCTCTGCCTGATTGGACACCAGACAACTGCATCACCTTGTTTAGAGGATCACTTCCGACAAAGCCAAAGCCCTCTGACAATTGCTTTTTATTGATGTAATAATTGAATGTCGATTCTGTTTCTAATTTCCTCGCAAGAGGTGTTTGAATCAGGACTTCATCAAATTCAACACTTGGCCTTAGATTTATTTTTTTAGAATCTTCTTTAAGGTCACTGATGGCTACTGAGGCAGTATTAAAACCAATGTACGATATGACTAAGCTGTCCTCATCGCTCGATGCCTTATATTTAAATAGGCCTATTTCGTTTGAGTTGATTCCTTTATCTCGTTGTTTGTTTGTGATGGTGGCGCCAAATAAAGGTTCGCCCGTTAATTCGTCAATTACCAGTCCGGTGACATATCTAAACTGTTCAGTTGGATTACTTACTTTTTCTCCTAATAAAAGGATGCGTCTGTTATTCTTGATTTTATAATCTAGTGAAAGTGCGTTTGCTACTTCCTTCATCAACTCTTTGATGGAATAGCTATCCGTGTCCAAAGACAATTGTTTATTCAGCGGAATCCTATCTTCTGAATAGACAAACTTGACATCAGTTTTGGATTCTACAAAGCTGATGATTTCCTGCAAGTTGAGCTTGACCTCTTCAAAGATGATCGGTTTTTGCCCAGATTGTGCAGTTACCACAGTCTGTAAACACAGAATGAAAAGTAACAGAGTAATCTGTCTCATAGTTTGATGTAGGGAAGGATTAGTTACAGCTGATATTGCTGATCGTAATTTCCGTATCTGTAATTGAATAGGCTGCGCCTCTTGTTTCGCTAAGTTCATTTAGTATTTCTTCTAACGAATCATTAGTGAATTTAGCTCTCCAAGTACAAGATAAATCTACGTTTTCGGTTAAGATTGGCTTATTGAAGTGGCTTTGTAGATCTTCTATTACCTTATCCATAGTCACACTTTCAAAAGCAATCTCACCTGTAAACCAGCTTTTTATGTTTGGTGAAGAATGTGTGTCTTTGATTATTTTACCATTTTCAATATGGACACTTTCATTCGCAACCAGAATCATTGACTCTGTTGCAGTCGTCACCTTGACTTTACCTTCAGTAACGATGACAGAAGGATTGTCAACCAATGTATTTATTTCGAATTCTGTTCCAAGGATTTCGACAGTAAGGTCTTCACTTTCGATGATGAAATTTTTTCCTTCTGTGGATTTAGCAATATCAAAATATGCTCTTCCTTCGAATGCTAACATTCGATTATTGTTGAATGCATCTTTATTGTATTCGACTGAAGATCCTTTATCTACTAAGAGTAAAGAACCATCAGGAAGATTGAGTTCACCTTTGTTTTCGTATGCCATCATCTCCAATCCTGAAGCTGAGTCACCTGATAACATAGGTTGTATCGCAAATAAGGAGAACAATAAAACAGCACCAACAGCAGCAACTTTCAGTATAAGAGAGAATTGCTTTGCCTTTGGCTTAGTGTCTTCTTGTATCTGTGCATCAATCTTGTTCCAAGCAGAAGATGTATCAAAGGTGTCATAATCCTTCAGAAAGCTCAAATCAGCTTCTTCAGTGATCATTTCGTTCAATACTTCACTATTGGCGTTGTAGTCTTCCAACCACGCGTCAATCTTATGTTCTTCTTGAGAACTGATGATATTTTTCAGGGATTTAACGATGCTCATAATGCTCGTTTATTTAGTGATTCCAAATTTCTCTCGCAAAAGCTTAAATGCTCTACGCATCTGATTATCAACAGTTTTCGGGGATATATTAAGCTCTTCGGATATTTCATTGTAAGTTAAACCATTTACTTTGTTCATGACAAAAATCTCCTGACATTTAGGAGGTAACTGTCGTATCGAATTATATAGTTTCTCCTTTAAGATGGTGGAATCTGCCTCTTCCCCTACTGGATCCTCAAAATTTTTCTCAGGAATCAGTGTATCTAGTATCTCACCTTTACGTTTTCTAGACCTGATCAGCTCTATAGCCTTGTTTTTTACTGATGTGAACAGGTAAAATTTAACATCTTTTTGCAGATGTATTTTCTCTTTATTCTGCCAAAGTTTGACCAAAACCTCCTGAACGACGTCCTCAACATCGCCTTTATCTTTGAGATATTTACAGCAGAAATTACAAAGTGGGTTGTAATAGGTATCAAAAATCGTCTTGAACTGTGCTTTTGTGAGCTCCAAGGCTTGAAAATTAGTTAGATTTTTCTACTAGTTATTAAGTAAAGTGTAAAAGTAAGCTTTCATCTTGCATTATTCTACAGATATCATCCTATTGTTGTCAGTTACATACGCACATTCTCCTCTCTATCTGCCGCAATTGTTTTAGAAACATACATGAGTATCAAACCGATGACTATCATTCCAACTTTAATAATCAATGCCACTAAGGGACCACCAAATTCTAAAAACTTCAAAAAACTGAGTCGCAAACCAATCATAGATAATATTAGGCTCAAGAAGCCGAATAGAAGAAATAAGTAGCCGACGACTGTTATGATTGGTCTATCCATAATATTAAATAATGCCTTAATCCGTTGTAAAGATGGAAAAATGTCTCTAAATGAGCCAAAAATTGATAAATTCTTAGCTCATACTACAATTTGAAATGAATTTGTAGTGGCATGATGTGAATTTGTAGGGGACACCATGCTCAAATCACTTTTACCTTTGTGTTGTGATTATTCGTAAGATGCCTCACATTTTGAAAACTAAATTAATGATACACCATGTTTAATATGAAAAATTTCCATAGAGCAGCATTCATTTCAATCCCTGTTATATTATTAATAGCATTAGTGTACATGTCTGGTGGTTCGACTAGCGAAGCGACAATAAGTGCTATACAAACACCTGGTTCTTCCATTGCAGGTTTTGGTTTCTTCGAAGAGCAGATCTTCTTAATTGCAATGATGTTCCTTTTAGGTCTAATGACAATGAGTTCTTTTGCAGAAAATAGAAAGAACGCCTAGACTAAGCTTCTGCTGGTTTTAAAAACGCAAAGCACTAAGATTCACTCACAGCCCTAAAGTTTCTGTAATCATCAAGGGGTTTCTCACTATTCAGTCAAATAAGGTAAATGTGTTGCCCTGATGCGCATTTATAGGGTTTACCCTCCCCCATTCGTGTTTACCTTTGTGATTATTCTTAAGATGAGTCAAAATAGTAGAGACACGTTATGATTAGTAAGATAAATGTCCAAAGAACAGCATTCATCTCCGTTCCAGTTCTGTTGTTACTTGTATTGGTATACATGTCGGGTGGTAATGATTCCAACGCATTGAGTGCGATGCAAATGCCTTGTCAAACAATCGTAGGTTTTGGTTTCTTCGAAGAACAGATCTTCTTAATTGCTATGATTTTCTTATTTGGCCTTATATCGATGAGTTATTTTTCAGAATACAAACCCAAGGCCTAGTTCAAGAAATGAGCTTCTGCTCGATCTCTTCGAGACTTACACCTTTTGTTTCAGGCATTTTGAATAATACCCATAACAACTGAAGCATCATCATTCCAGCAAAAAAGATAAATACTGTTGATGCAGAAAAGGCTTCCAATACGGGTAATGTAATCATTGTAATCAAGGCTGCAAAAACCCAATGAGTCCCTGATCCCCACGACATGCCTGAATCTCTGACACTATTTGGAAATATCTCTGAGATAAATACCCAAATAACTGCTCCTTGACCTATAGCATGTGATGCAACAAAAGCGGAAACAAATGCAACCACAATCACACCTTCTGCACCACTAGAAAATGCCCATGCAACACCTAGCAAAGTCAGTATGTAACCTACAGAACCTATAATCATCAAGGTCTTCCTTCCTAATCTGTCAATGAGATACATCCCAAGCATTGTGAATATCAAATTGACAACACCAATCGGAATGGAAGCTCCGAGTACGCTATCGGAAGCTATTCCCGCTTGTTCAAAAATTCGAGGTGCATAGTACAGCACGAAATTTATACCAGAAGCCTGATTGAAAAATGCAAGCATAAAGGCAAGTGAGATTGGCTTTTTGTATTTTCCACTGAAAAATTTCTCGGTAGTACTTGTCTTCAGTGACTCAGTTATGGCGAGAAATTCCTTATCAACATCAGCATTTGGATTTAATTGACTGAGTAATTCTTTTACCTTATCAGTACTTTTTTGCTTCATGACCATCCACCGCGGACTGTTCGGCACACCAAGTACCATGATGGTATAAATAATGGCAGGTATCCCTTCAATACCCAGCATATATCGCCATGCATTTTCTCCCATGTTTTGACCGATGATATAATTGGACAAGAAGGCTATCAAAATTCCAAAGACAAGACAGAATTGGTAAAGAGCCACTAGTCTTCCTCGCCGTTCGGCAGGAGCAATTTCAGAAATATAAATAGGTGCAGCAACAGATGAAGCTCCGACACCTAAGCCTCCAACAAACCGAAAAAACGAAAACATATAAGGCCCTGTCGCAAGTGCTGAACCAAAGGCAGAAACAGCGAATAGAACACCTATCCAAAACAAAGTCTTTTTTCTCCCAATGGCATTACATGGAATCCCACCAAATAACGCACCTATAACTGTCCCCCACAATGCCATTGACATAATGAAAGTACCGTGAAAGAAAGCGCTGGTATTCCATAATTTTTGAATCGGTTGATCTGCTCCTGAAATGACGATGGTATCGAATCCAAAAAGAAATCCGGCTAGGGCAACAGTGATGGCCCAGTACATGAGATTGTTTTTCATGGTGTTGTTTTGTTGCCA
>CALLFA010000239.1 GCA_937997635.1 uncultured Saprospiraceae bacterium
CTCAATTCATCAAATAAATAAGGCAGTACCAATTCACCGAATAAATTCGGCGGTACAAGCGCTGCTCATTCAACAAATAAATTGGCAGTACCAATTCGCCAAATCTCGTACCGTCGAACTTATTCGATGCACTAACAAAGCCATTCAGACAGACAAATTGGTCGATTCTCTATCGACGATTAAATTCAAATTTACACACTGCTCCATATACAAACAGCCCTGCTCTATTTTACAAATAAAATGGCAGTACCAATTCGCCGAATCACGTACCGTCGAATTTATTCGATGCACTACACAACCATTCAGACAGATAAATTGGACAACTCTCTATCAACGATTAAATTCAAACTTACATACTGCATATGCATCCAGCCCTGCTCAATTCATCAAATAAATAAGGCAGTACCAATTCACCGAATAAATTCGGCGGTACAAGCGCTGCTCATTCAACAAATAAATTGGCAGTACCAATTCGTCGAATCACGTACCGTCGAATTTATTCGATGCACTAGCAAGCCATTCTGACAGACTAATTCATCAACTCTTATTCAACGAGTAAATTCAATCGTACACACTACTCCATATACATCTAGCACTGCTCAATTCATCATATAAATTGGCGGTACCAATTCGCCGAATAAATTCGGCGGTACAAATACTTCTCGTACCGTCGAATTCATTCGATGCACTTGGTTTTCCGCTTATTGATTGTATCTTAAACGCAGATGTCTTACACAGGTTATTCGTTATGACTCTTCATTTAAATCCATCATACAAGGTTCATTTACTCATCGCTTTTCTCATTAGTATTTGGTTGGTTGGCTTCCTTGTGTTGATTGCCCCGTTTGATGTCTCAAATCTAGATTTGAGAAGACGACTTTTCTTGATGCCTCCATATGGACTAATTACTTTTTTGAGTTATGTGATATTGATTCCTATTCAAAACAAATTATACTACAAATCACATCAATGGACACTGTTGTATGAAATCTTGTTCCTTATTGCTTATAATATCATTGCATGTTTGGCTTGCTCATTCTATTATCGAACAGATCACATTAGCGGAGACTATTCTTTGGTGGAGTTCGTTTTAGGTGTTTATCTTCCCATATTTTTTGTCTTACTCTCCATACTCATCATTTTGCGATGGTTCTTATTTAGACAAACAGCAAAAACTGAATCTGGTAAGATCACTATTATTGGAGAAAATAAATTGGATACACTCCGTATCAATGCAGTAGATTTGGTCGCTGTATCAAGTGCTGATAATTATGTTGAAATTAACTATTTGAAAAATGGCGAATTGATAAAAAAGCTCATTCGCACGACGCTAAAAAAAATAGCAACACAACTCCCGGACCTTATCCAGACTCATCGTTCTCATTTGATAAACCCTGATCATTTGACAGAATGGAGAGATTCAAAAACCATTGTATTAGGAGATCTTCACATCCCAGTCACCAAAACATATAAAGCGTCTGTATTGTCACTTCAAACTCGTCCCTAAAATCGATGATTTGGCCCCAAAGCCAGTAATTATCGTATTTTAAACTCAAATCATACATACATTTGAATCATGCAATTATTACTAAATCACTATCAATTAAAATCAAATCGCATGAAATTTGCCTTCATCATTATCATCTGTAGCGTATTATTAACTGGGCTTCACGCACAAAGTGACATAACTGAAGATCAACTGATGCAAGAGCTTTTGGGAAAAAAACATGTCGGCGTTGTTGCAGCTTACTCTATAGTTAGAGACATCCACTGGAAGGGGGAATATGGATTCAGCAACCATGAAACAAAAGAAGCTTTTACATCGACCACATTAACTAGAGTGGCTTCGCTGGCAAAACCGATGACAGCGATTGCTATTATGCAACTTGTAGAAAAAGGTGAATTAGATCTTGACTCGCCCATCACAAAGTATATTGATTTTCCTTCCCAATCAAAAACGCCAATCACCACTCGACATTTACTTGCACATACCTCTGGTATTGATGGATATGCAAGCCCTAAAGAAGCTGAAAATAAAATCAACTATCCGACATTAACTGATGCGCTCTATATTTTCAAGCAAAGAGAATTATTGTTTGAACCCGGAACGCATTTTAAGTATACGTCTTATGGCTATGTGGTCTTGGGTGTTTTAATAGAACAAATAAGCGGCCTTAGTTATGCGGATTATATGAAGGCCAATGTCTGGGATAAAGCAGGAATGAAAAATACCAGTGTCGAAGTCCAGGGCATGAATTTTGAAAATCGGACCTATTTATATCATAAAAAAAGAAAGAAAGCCAAACGAACTGAGCAAAATGATTTAAGCAATCGAGTGCCTGCTGGCGGATTATCTACAACATTGGAAGACATCCTTTCCTTTGGACAAGCGATTATCGATAAAACTTTGATAGGTGAAAAAGCTTTTGAAGAGATGATAAAAATTTCATACCAGCCTGAAGAAGGCAATCCATACGGGCTAGGCTTTCAGTTATATGGTTCGAAAGGTACTGAAAGTGTATTGATTGGTCATGGTGGAGGGCAAACAGGAACTAACTCCCAGTTGTTTATTGACCGAAGTCGAAATATTGTGTCTGTGTGTATCTCTAATACTTCTGGTACAGGAAACGATACGATTTTACTGGCATTGGACTTATATCTGAAGGCTCGGAAAGTCACAGATGGGGAATAGGCATATTACTGATGTTAGAAATGTACCTGTCATTCTTAAAACAGAATTAGCTAGATATCATTATACATCAAGGTGAAGATCACCTGCTAGTAATACTATAATTTAATAAATTAGAATCCTAGATATAGTTAACAATTTCTTTTTTTGATTCAGTCACTTGTTTCTTCAGAGTAACCACACCAAAAATCAACAATAAGAATGATAAGCAAATTAAACCCCATTCTCCCATTGTAGGTATAGGATTCATCATTGTTGGATTATCATTACAAAAACCTTCAATTGTCAATGAATAGTTGCCATCTTGAAATCCTCCAACAAAATCTGAAATTTCAAATCTATATGTATCATCAGCAGGAGCAGTGAAACTATCATTCACTGTCAATGCCGCATCATTATCGACACATAATAATCTATTATCAAATGTTGGACCATTATCAAACACCGCAAAATTTGGATTAAAACCAAACATTGCATTCGTCGTGACAGTTAGTGTGATAACATCACCAGCTGATAAAGCTAGATCAAAAAAATCATAGCATGCACCTGTACAGTCTCCTGAAATACTTATTGAATTGCATCCACTTACAGTGAGTTCGGAGCCAGAAAAGTCCCCATCGCAATGAGTGGCATACAAGGAGAAAAAACAAGTTGAGAGTAGAATTGGAAGTATGATTCGTTTCATGTTGTAGATTTTAGTAATCAAAAATAATTGGTCATTATAGGAATGTCATTTGCTTGAAAAGTAATTAATTATTTATAAAAGTATTGATTATCAATTATTTAGACATTACATCTATTGTCAATTAGTATATACGAGAAGTAGAATTTCATAAATCATAGTCGACAGGTATTTATTTTATTTGAGCAGTATGCCTCACAAACAGGTTGCGATCCATAAGATCTACACCATTAGACAAGGATGTGACAATAGAGAATCGGAGCTACATTTCGCGTGGATAAATGAATAGATGTTGAACTCTGTTATATTTGAAGTTATGAAAATCTGTATAGCATGTCTTATAGTTCTTATGTATTCATGCCAAGCGTCACAGGCAGACCAAGTGACTATCCAACAAGATGCAAACGGAATGACCTTACTCGTGAATGGCAAAGCGATGATGATCAATGGGATGAACTGGGACTATGTACCTGTTGGAACGACCATCACAGATCGTGATATTTGGAAACGCTCCGATAACATCATTGAAGCAGCCCTTGACAGGGAAATGGTGCTACTCAAGGATATGGGAGTTAATGCCATACGAGCTTATCACATGGAACCAAAGTGGATCAGTTATATCTATAAAAATTATGGCATATACACAATGATCAACACTACTTTTGGAGCATATGGACTTGACGTTAATGGAGTCAGTATTCCAAAAACAGACTATACAGATCAGGAAACACATACCGTCTTGATGACAGAAGCAAAAGAAATGGCGCTCAAATACAAGGATACTCCAGGTCTACTTATGTACATGCTTGGAAACGAAAACAACTATCACTTGACATGGAAGGGAGCCGAAACGGAAGAGATTCCTGATGAGGAAAAGACAGCCAGCACTCAGTTGGCAGCCAGAGCATTATACAAAGCATTCAATGATGCTGCGAAAGAAGTGAAAGGAATCGACCAAACACATCCTGTTGCTATCTGCAATGGTGATCTCCTATACATCGACCTCGTCAAAGAGGAATGTCCAGACATAGATATTTATGGTACAAACATGTATCGCGGCAAATCATTTGTTGATGCCTTCACAAGAGTCCGAGACGAATTAGGCCTTCCCATGTTGTTGACAGAGTTTGGTTCTGATGCATTCAATGCGCGAGACAACAAAGAAGACCAATTGATGCAAGCCTATTACGATGTTGAAAATTGGAGAGAGATTTATGCAAATGCCGCTGGTCTTGGCAAAGCAAATAATTGTCTAGGCGGATTTACTTTCCAGTTTAGTGATGGCTGGTGGAAATACAATCAAACAAAAAATCTAGACATTCACGACAACAACGCGTCATGGTCCAGCGATGGCTACAGCAGAGATCAAGCTAAACCTGGAGATAAAAATATGAATGAAGAGTGGTTTGGGATTTGCGCCAAAGGTCCTACAATCGCAAACGGTTTATACGAACTCTACCCTCGTGCAGCGTATTATGCTTTACAAATTGTGCACGAACTCGATCCGTACGCCGAAGGAATGACTATTGAAAAAGTAACCGATCACTTTGACAATATCGAACCGATGGAGGCGCTAGTCAAAGCGAGGAATGAGAAATTGTGAGTGGCTGGTGCTAAAACAAGTGCAAGTTCAAACGCCAAGTGTCAAAGCTTGCCTGCCGTAAGTGGAAGAACAAGTGCAAGTTCAAACGTCAAGTATCAAGAGGCAGGACGCCTTCAGCGACTATTTGACAACCATAAAAACTCTTTATTGTGATCTGTTTATTTTAAAAGATCGTAGATTGAGAAGCCTATTCATGGTGAAAGTAATCTTGATTTTTTTGTATTCAAATTTAATAAAAGGAATATTTCCGTAAGGGTAAAATTCCAAAATAAAATAGTGTGATAATCGAATAATGAAGAAGTATTCAAATAAAGAGGAAGTTCAGTTAGTAAAAGTTGATGTTCAAGGAGAAGCGTATTTTAAGATTACCAATGTTGATGAGATGCGTCCTTTCTTCATGAGTATCGTGAGTGCATCTAATCATTGGATGTTTATTTCAAGCAATACTGGTCTAACGGCGGGCCGCAAAAATGCACAATATGCGCTATTCCCATACTATACAGATGACAAGATCACAGAACTATCCGACATAACTGGTAGTAAGGCAATCTTCATTGTTGACCCTACAGGAGATGCTCAAATCTGGGAACCGTTTTCTTACAGATACGAAGGTGTTCATCAAATCTCTCGTAATGTGTATAAAAGTGTTCACGGCAATAAAATAATATTTGAAGAAATTAATCACGACCTGTCTTTAAAGTTTTCGTTTAAATGGTCGACGAGTGATCGATTTGGATTTATTAAAACATCTACATTACTCAATACTGGCGAACAGGATCGAACAATTTCTTATGTAGATGGGATACAAAATATTATTCCCCATGGCGTCCCTAGTGATCTACAAAATGGTTCTAGTAATCTTGTTGATGCATATAAACGCTCCGAATTAAATACGGATACCGGACTAGGAATTTTTGCCCTAAGTGCCATCATCGTAGACAGAGCAGAACCAAGTGAAGCCTTAAAGGCAAATGTTGTCTGGTCTCTTGGACTCCAAGATGCAGTAATCTTATTATCATCACGACAACTGCATTCTTTTAGAAGAGGGAAAACACTCAGTCAGGAAACAGATGTGAAAGCAGAGAAAGGAGCTTATTTTTTACACAAAGAAATTCATCTACCAGCTTCTCAACATAAGGAATGGATGATTGTCGCCAATGTCAATCAAACACACAATGACGTTGCTGAATTAAATCAGTTATTAGAAAATCCTCATGATTTAAAATCACAGATAGTAGAGGACATAAATCATGGAACAAATCAATTGGTTCAGCTTAATGGTACATCTGATAGCAAACAAGTAACGGCTGATTCATATAAAGATGCCAGGCATTTTTCGAACACTCTTTTTAATATAATGAGAGGCGGTATTTTTGATTATAATTATCAAATAGAAAAACCGGTTTTTAAAAAATACATTTATCAAGCAAATAAAGAAGCCAGCAAACGTAATCATGATGTCATAGAAAATTTATCAGAGCTTATGAGTGTAAGTGAGCTTAGACAAGTTGCACATGCATCTGATGATAAAGTATTACAACGATTGTGTTTTGAATATCTACCATTAAAATTTAGTCGTCGGCATGGTGATCCAAGTCGGCCATGGAACGTCTTTTCTATCAATACAAGAGATGACCTTACAGGAGAAAAAATATTGGACTATCAAGGGAATTGGAGAGACATATTTCAGAATTGGGAAGCATTGGCTTATTCCTACCCGGATTTTATCGAAAGTATGATCCATAAATTTTTAAATGCGACGACATTTGATGGGTATAATCCATATCGAGTTACCAAAGATGGATTTGACTGGGAGACAATAGAGCCAGATGATCCGTGGTCGTACATCGGCTACTGGGGCGATCATCAAATCATTTATTTACTCAAATTTTTAGAATTTATAGAAGATGTATCTCCTAAGCAATTAGTAACACTATTTACGAAAGATGTTTTTGTGTATGCCAATGTCCCTTACATCATAAAGCCTTATGAGGACATACTCAACAATCCAAAAGACACAATTCTATTTGATGAAAAAGCGGATGCTAAAATTCGTGCCAAAAGAGAAATTTTAGGTGCTGACGCTGCATTAATAACAGACGCTTCAGGAGACATTTACACAGTTAATTTTATCGAAAAAATATTAGCAACTGTATTAACTAAAGTTTCCAATTTTATTCCTGAAGGTGGCATTTGGTTAAATACACAACGGCCAGAATGGAATGACGCGAATAATGCCCTTGTCGGTGATGGCTTATCCATGGTCACTCTATATTATCTACACCGATTTTTAAAATTCTTTAAACATATACTTTCGAATAATGACAATTCAGAATTTAATATTTCTTCAGAATTACTAGATTCGTTTAATGCAATACATGCGACATTGCAAAACAACATTCATCTGCTATCGGCTGCTATTGGTAATGCTCAAAGAAAAAATATTGTAGATCAACTTGGTAAAGCAAGCGCTGAGTACCGAAATCATATTTATAATCAAAGATTTTCAAACAACAAAGCACCTTTAACTAAAGATAAATTAACGTCATTTATTGAAACGACTCTAGAATATTTCGAACATACCATAAAGGCCAATCGGAGAGACGATAATCTGTATCATGCTTATAATTTAATGACTAGTTCGGATAATGAAATTTCTGTGTCTTATTTATACGAAATGTTGGAAGGGCAAGTCAGTGTGTTGAGCGCTAATTATTTATCCTCCAAAGAAGCACTTGATGTCTTAGATGCGCTACGGGACAGTAAACTTTATAGAGAAGATCAATTCAGTTATATTTTATATCCGAATAAACAATTACCATTATTTAGAGAAAAAAATACAATTCGAACTGAAGATGTAGAGAAGTCGGACTTGATAAAAAAATTAATTTCATCAAATGACCAAACCGTAGTTACGAAAGATGTTTTCGGAAAGGTTCATTTTAATGGTGATTTTAGAAATTCGACAGATTTAATTGCTGCACTAGATAAGCTAGATAAAAACACTTACGGTGATCTTTTAAACAGAGATCAAAAACTAATTTTAGACATCTTTGAAGGTATTTTTCAGCACAAATCTTTTACCGGTCGATCTGGGACTTTCTTTGGATATGAAGGTCTTGGCTCAATTTATTGGCACATGGTCTCCAAATTGCAATTGGCAGTGATGGAGTGTTGTCAAAAAGCAATTAATGATAATGAAGAGCAAGTTATTATTGATCGACTAATAAATTATTACTATGAGATTAATGCAGGCTTAGGATTACACAAACCACCAGAATTGTATGGCGCTTTTCCTACAGATCCGTATTCGCATACACCTGGGAATAAAGGGGCACAACAACCAGGCATGACTGGCCAGGTAAAAGAAGACGTTATATCCAGATTCGGCGAATTAGGCGTAACCTTTAACAATGGGTGTTTGGGCTTCGCTCCGTTTATGCTAAAAAGGGAAGAATTTTTAACTCAGGATTCACCGTTTGATTATTACGATGTTTCACTTAAAGAAAAATCAATACATCTCACTGCAGATTCACTTGGTTTTACCATTTGTCAAATACCAGTGATCTATAAGATTTTTAGTGGGGAGGCATATATACAAGTGACATTACAAGATCAGAGCACTATTAAACAAGCTGGAAATCAATTAACGGTTGAGATCAGCAAAGATATTTTTTCAAGAAACGGAAATGTTGACCACATTACTGTTTATATAATTCCAGAATCATTAAAATAAATATATACCAAAATAAAAATAGTTTGACGGTTTCTTACTTGATCTTTTCTTTTTTCTCATCGTTTAAAATACTTGTGAATACTTGTAAACACCTAAAAACTGCTGTCTTCATTCTATTGATAACTGCATTTTATAGTTGCCAGAATACAGCGCATAATAATGTAAACGCTGAAGTTAATTTGACACCAAAAGATATTCTTGGCAATCCTGCTTATAGAGCAATTTCGTATGGAGGATACCGACTAAAATCAAGGGACAATCAACCAACAATTGCAGAATTGAAAGAGGACATGAACATCTTGTATGCGATGGGCATCAGAATTGTCCGGACGTATAATGTACATTTCGCGCAAGCTGTCAATCTACTCCAAGCCATACACGAATTAAAAGAAACCGATGATTCATTTGAGATGTATGTGATGCTGGGTGCTTGGATCAATTGTGCCGATGCATTTACCAGTGAACCAAATCATGAAGGCGAAAGTCTAGAGGATAATGAAAAAGAAATAGAAACTGCGATAAGCTTGGCCAACAAATACCCTCACATCGTTAAGGTAATAGCAGTAGGCAATGAAGCGATGGTAAAATGGGCTGCAAGTTATTTTGTCCAACCTCGAGTTATTCTCAAATACGTAAATCAATTACAAGAACTAAAAAAATCAGGTGGTTTAGCGAAAGATATTTGGATTACAAGTTCAGATAATTTTGCTTCATGGGGAGGAGGTGATCCAGTCTATCATGTTGAAGATTTAGAAAAATTATATGCGGCTGTAGACTATATTTCTTTGCACACCTATCCGATGCACGACACGCATTACAATCCAGAATTCTGGGGAGTGACAGATTCTGATTCTGCGAAAGCAAAACAAGAACAAATTGATGCTGCCATGAAACGGTCAGTAGACTATGCCATAAATCAATACGAAGACACAAAACGCTATATGAAAAGTATTGGTGTCAGCAAACCCATACACATTGGTGAGACTGGTTGGGCAAGTGCTTCAAATGGATTTTATGGTAAAGATGGATCGAGAGCCACAGATGAGTATAAGGAAGCTATTTATCATAATCTAATTCGCGATTGGACGGATAAAAATAATATCTCGTGTTTTTATTTTGAAGCATTTGATGAGCCATGGAAAGATGCAGGAAATCCTGGCGGATCTGAAAACCATTTCGGTTTATTCACTGTAGATGGTCAAGCCAAATATGCTTTGTGGAATAAAGTAGATGAAAACATATTTGAAGGGTTGAAGAGAGGGAAAAATAAAATTTCTAAAACATTTGACGGTGATAAAGATGCATTAATGGAAAGCGTTTTTATTCCACCAGTAATGCAGAAAAAAGTAGCCGAATAATAATTAACAGATTACGAGTATAGAATTATATCTTACCCTAACAAACATCAACGTCACAAGAAAAAACAAAACGATGAGCACCACTAGATCCAAAGTTCCAATGAGTCAAAAAATAGCCTTTGGCGTAGGGATGTTTGCCAATCAAATGTTCCCAGCTATTCTAGGCATTTTTATGGTCGTCCTGGTTCAAGATTTAGGATTCCCTGGTTGGATGTGGGGATTGATCTTTTTTGCTCCTCGGATTTTCGATTCATTGACTGACCCTATTATGGGTTTTATTTCAGATAATACCAAGTCAAAGTGGGGGCGACGAAGACAGTATGTGTTTATCGGTGGGATCATCATGGGCATCGCTTATATTTTCATGTGGAAGCTATATAAAGAAAATTCACTTGAATATAATTTTTGGTATTTCTTTTTATGGTCACTTGTCTTTTATTTGGGGCTGACCATTTTTAGTGTCCCTTATGTGGCAATGGGATATGAAATGACGGATGATTTTCACGAGCGAACAAGTATTATGGCTGTATCCCAGTGGATTGGTCAATGGGCTTGGGTCATTGCACCTTGGTTTTGGGTAATCATGTATGATCCAGATTGGTTTCCATCAGCAGAAGTGGCAACCAGGGAATTAGCCATTTGGGTTGGTGTTTCTTGTGCACTTTGCGCTATTGTTCCAGCTATTTTTATTAAAAGTGAATCTACGCTTGACAAAGACTATGAGCCACTAAATGTGGCAAATATCGGAGGAAGTCTGCAAAAAATTGGTCAAAGTTTTGTCGAGGCGTTTAAACTCAAACCATTTAGAAAATTATGCATAGCAACATTTCTCATTTTCAATGCATTTAATACCGTAGCAGGACTGACATTTTTTGTTATCGTGTATAAGTTATTTAACGGTGATCCAGCCGCTTCTGGAGTGTGGGTAACGCTCTTTGGTTGTCTCGGCGCCTTAGGGACTACCTTCATCGTTATTCCTATTGTGGCAAAATTGGCCGTTGTCTATGGAAAGAAAAAAGCATTTCTTATTTGTCAAAGTATTTCCATTATCGGTTACTTCATGCTTTACTTTTTATTTATACCTGGTAAGCCATGGATGTATGTGATTGCTTTACCATTTTTCTCTTTTGGCATAGGCAGTTTATTCACCATCATGATGTCTATGACTGGTGATATTCTCGATATGGATGAATTAAATAGTGGTCAAAGAAGAGAGGGAGTGTTTGGTGCTATTTATTGGTGGATGGTTAAAGTGGGTTTTGCAATTGCAGGAGGTCTTAGTGGAGCCATTATTGCCTTTGTCGGCTTCAATCCAGAATTGGCGACAGTGGATCAGCAAGGTGCTGTTGATGGCTTACATGCATTCTTTTGTTTCTTTCCAATGGCAGGGACGATACTTGCCATATTGGTGATGCAGGGTTATGACATTACCGAAGAGAAGGCGAATGCGACGAGGGCAGCCTTGGATAAGAGGAAAGGCCTAGAGCACTAAACCGCATCGATCGCTGAAAGAGAGTCGACGAATTTATTCCGATATACCGCCAAATTATTTGTTGAATTGAGCACTGCTTGTACCGCCGAATTTATTTGTTGAATTGAGCAGCGCTGTTTGTTTAGTGTAGTGGGAAAGTTTGAATTTAATCGTTGAACGAGAATCGACCAATTTATCTATTTGAATGGCTGTGTTAGTGCATCGAATGAATTCGACGGTACGAGAGTATTTGTACCGCCGAATTTATTCGGCGAATTGGTACCGCCTCTTTATATATTGAATTGAGCAGGGCTGGATGCATATGCAGTATGTAAGTTTGAATTTAATCATTGATAGAGAATCAACCAATTAGTCTTTTTAAATGGCTGAACCAATGCATCGAATAAATTCGACGGTACTTGATTCGGCAGTACCAATGGGCTGAACCAATTCATCGAATGAATTCGACGGTACGTACTTCATATTTATTTGTTGAATTGTGAAGCGCTAAATGTATTTGAGCAGTGTGTAAGTTTAAAATTATTAAGCCGATCCAATTTTTCTATCAACACTCAATTATAATTACTAACAGAAAATCACTAATTTAATCATGTGAAGTCATAGACAAATATGGCAGCAGCCATCATCACATGATTAAATGAAAGATTATTCTCGAAAATATTATCTGTTATTAATGGCATTCCTCATTCTATTAATGGGTAATGCATGCCTTTCTGATGTCCCTGATGAGATTGGCATTCTTTATGACAATTTACCAGAAACTGTTGATTTCGATTTTCACGTCAAACCAATTTTATCAGACAAGTGCTTTGCTTGCCACGGTCCAGATGAAGAAGCAAGAAAGGCAGACCTCAGACTAGACATAGAAGATGAAGCCTTTGGTGCTCTAGACAATGGCGATGGTAAAGCATTTAAAAAAGGACACGCGATGGGTAGCGTCGGAGTAAAACGAATGTTATCTGCCAATCCGGAAGACATCATGCCGCCACCAGAATCAAATCTGTCGATGACAAAAGAAGAAATTGCCATGATCTCTAAGTGGATTGACCAAGGCGCAGAATGGAAAGATCATTGGGCATTTACATCACCTGTCAAACCAGCTATTCCAAGTGACATGACGGATCAATGGACAGGGCCAAATGAGATCGATTATTTTACATTCCAAAAAATAAAACAATCTGGACTCTCCCCTTCTACTCAAGCGAACAAAGAACGGTTGTTGCGAAGAGTCTATCTAGACCTAACAGGACTGCCACCAACTGTCCAACAATTAGATGAATTTTTAGCAGATGATTCTAATGATGCCTATGAGCATGTAGTAGATTTTTTACTCTCCACGAATGCAAATGCCGAACGACTGACAATGGAATGGTTGGACGTCGCTCGCTATGCTGACTCGCATGGTTTGCATGCAGATGGCTGGCGATCGATGTGGCCGTGGCGCGATTGGGTCATTGATGCTTTTAAAAACAACAAACCGTACGATGAATTTGTAACAGAACAACTCGCTGGTGATTTATTGGAAAATCCAACAAAGGATCAGATTATCGCTACAGCATTTAATAGAAATCATACCATGACTGCCGAAGGAGGAGCAATAGATGAAGAGTGGCGACTGAGTTATGTCTTTGATCGAGCAGAAACATTTTCAACAGCCTTTCTTGGTCTGACTATGAATTGTGCAAAATGTCATGATCATAAATACGATCCGATCTCTCAAAATGAGTATTATCAATTGACTGCTTTTTTTAATAATGTCAGAGAAATTGGGATGACTGGGGACGATGGTAATTATGGGCCAACAATACTATTGACTGATGACGCGACTGATGAGTTGCTGCAAAACATAGAAGATAAAATCACAGCAAAAGAAGAAGAATTGGGCTCTCTTGAAGGTGATGTGGAGAACATAACTAATTATATTAAATCACTTAAGAATGGAAATGATCCTGAGGGATTGGTTAGTCATTTTCCATTAGATACAAAACAAGAAACAAAGGATGACAAAGGCAACACCATGTATTCTTTTGATCGAAACAAAAAAATAACCACTAGAGGTAATGCTGAAATAGTTGATGGCAAATATGGCAAAGCCGTCAAATTTGATACAGATTACAGCGAGTTGTATATTCAAGATTTGGGTGTGGTAGAAGCTATCGATCCATTTAGTTTTAGCATTTGGATTAATACCAATCAAAAGGATAAAAAGAAGACACAATACATCGTCGGTAATTCTTCAGAAAAAAATTCATTTTGGAGAGGATGGGAAATTGAACTTGATGGTAAGAATAAAGTGTCTGCCCAACTCATTCATTCTAAACCGCACAATTTAATTCATGTAAAATCCAACCAAGAAATTCCACTTAATGAATGGACTCATATTGGATTGACCTATGATGGCTCATCAACAGCCAAAGGGATGACCTTGTACATTAACGGTGAACAAGCAGAATCAACAATCGTATTTGATAAATTGTATAAATCAACCCATCCAGTTACAGTTGCAACACATATTAAAAACAATCCCGCACTTCGTCTAGGTAAGAGTGGTCGTCATTATACAGGTGAGAATGGCCTTTTTGTTGGCAGCATAGACGATGTTAAATTCTTTGAACGAGAATTGACTCCTCTAGAGATGACTATAAGCGCTGGCCTAACCGCCAATTATACTAATGTTGAATTAAATCAATTAGCTCAAATACACGATCCAAATTATCAACACACACTTAACGACATCAGAAGATTAAGAGAAGAACAACTATCTATCCGTGATACTTTAGACGAACTTATGGTCATGGAAGAAAGAGACACAAAACGAAAAACCTTTGTCTATCATCGCGGTGAGTACACGCAAGCACTTCATGAAGTGGAAGCAGAGACTCCATCTGTCATTAGCACATTTCCAGAGCACTTACCAAAAGACAGACTTGGCTTAGCTAAGTGGTTGTTTATAGATAATAATCCACTGACAGCGAGAGTGACTGTCAATAGATATTGGCAAATGATTTTTGGTAGAGGTCTGGTCAAAACGCCCCAAGATTTTGGATTGCAAGGATCAAAGCCGAGTCATCCTGAACTGCTAGACTTTCTGGCACTCGCCCTTGTAGAGCAAGATTGGGACCTCAAATGGTTATTAAAAAAGATGGTCATGTCGTCCACCTACAGACAAAATTCTATTGGAGAATCGGAACATTATGACATTGATCCAGAAAATATATTGTTGGCACGAGGACCAAGTTATCGCCTACAAGCGGAGATGATTAGGGACAATGCCTTATTTGCAAGCGGCTTGATGAATGAGACTGTAGGAGGAGAAAGTGTTCGGCCATATCAACCAGAGGGACTGTGGATTGAGAAAAATTCATTTTCGCACAAATTGCTCAATTACAAAGAAACAAGAGGAGACAGTTTGTATCGCAGAAGTATGTATACCTTCATCAAACGGACATCCCCTCATCCAATGATGACAACCTTCGACGCACCAAATCGCGAAGTGTGTACAGTTGTGAGAGAGCAAACAAACACACCTTTGCAGTCTCTTGTCTTAATGAACGACCCGCAATTTGTAGAAGCTGCAAAAGCTTTATCTCAGCGAATGCAACTAGAAGGCGGCGACTCTTTACAAGACCAATTGAGATTTGCCTTTAGATCGGCAACAAGCAGATACCCAAAGTCAGATGAATTGACATTATTAAATGAATTATACCAGGAGCAGTACAATCGATTTTCTAAAAAGAAAAAGGAAGCCGAAGAATTACTCTCTGTAGGTGAGATGAAATTAGCAAGAGAGTTAGAACCAATTGCGACAGCGTCATTGGCAATGGTTGCGAATGCGATTTTAAATCACGATGAGAGTTATACTAAAAGATAGCGACGCTCTCTTTTAGTATAACTCAGTGTTGAGTGTTGAGTGTTAAGTGTTGAGTGGGTGTAAGAAGAGAGTACTCAATCCAATATATATTATTTCACATTCTACCGGCAGGAAGGTTCAAAATTAAACATTAATAAATGTGTCATTGTGGAAATTATGAAAAGCAGTTTACCAGAAGAGATTTTCTGACGAAAACATCTATGGGGCTTGGGGCTTTTTCTGTGGCGTCAATGCTAGATCCTAGCATGATGGCGAGATCGCTTATGGAAAACACGCCTGGCTTGGGGCCACATTTTTCTCCTAAAGCGAAGCGAGTCATTTATCTGTTTCAGAGTGGTGGGCCGTCGCAATTGGATTTGTTTGATTACAAGCCGATGTTGCAAAAGATGAATGGCGAGGAGTTGCCTCCTAGTATCAGAGGCGAACAACGATTGACTGGCATGTCTGCGGGCCAAGGTTTATTCCCAATAGCAGGATCACATTTTGACTTTGCGCAATATGGAGAAAGTGGACAATGGGTAAGCAATTTGATGCCACACACTGCCAAGATTGTGGACGAACTGTGTTTTATAAAATCAATGCATACAGATGCGATTAATCACGATCCGGCAGCTACATTTATCCAAACAGGATCTCAATTGCCAGGCAGGCCATCACTTGGAGCATGGTTGAGTTACGGACTAGGCAGTGACAATGAGAATCTACCTTCTTATGTCGTTTTGGTCACCAAAAACAAATACGGGCAGCCCTTATATTCGCGATTATGGGGTAATGGATTTTTACCATCTCAATATCAAGGTGTACAATTTCGAGCGGGCAAACATCCAGTCTTGTATCTGCATAACCCACCAGGAGTAAGCGACTCCGATCGTCGGGTGCAGTTGGATTATCTACAAAAGTTAGAAAACATCAATTTCGAAACAGAAAATGATCCTGAGATTGAAGCGCGTATTAGTCAATACGAAATGGCTTATCGAATGCAAAGTTCTGTGCCAGAAGTCATGAGTGTCGAAAACGAGCCAGACTATATTTATGATATGTATGGTGAGGATGCCAAGACACCAGGCACATATGCAGCGAATGCCTTATTGGCAAGACGATTGATAGAGCGAGGTGTCAAAAGTGTTCAGTTGTATCATCAGGGCTGGGATCAACATGGAAATTTGCCAAATGCCATCAGAACACAATGCAAAGAAACTGATCAGCCAACGGCAGCACTGATTACAGATTTAAAACAGAGAGGATTGTTGGAAGATACATTAGTTGTTTGGGGTGGAGAGTTTGGTCGGACAAGCTACACACAAGGTAAATTGACACCAGAAAATTATGGCCGTGATCATCATCCCAGGTGCTTCACTATTTTCATGGCAGGTGCCGGTGTGAAAAAAGGCTTTTCCATTGGGCAGACGGATGACTTAGGCTATAATATTGTGAAAAACCCTGTGCATGTCCACGATTTTCAAGCGACCTTACTGCATCTGATGGGAATTGATCATGAGAAAATGACCTATAAGTTTCAAGGAAGACGATATCGGTTGACAGATCAATTTGGGAAAGTAGTAAATGAAATTCTAGCATAATTCGATCTTTTCTTATCAAAGGTTTTTGCTATTTTGGAAATTCAAAAACATTAAATAAAAGGTATGAATGCTAACCACACAATAAAAATCCTGCTTGGACTATCGTTTTTCTTGCTACATACAAGCTTACAGGGCCAAGAAAAATCAAAAATAACTATGGGCAATGGCGAGAACAATTCGATTGCACTAGAAGAGATAAAAAGGGATGGGTCAATACTCACCTTTTCAAACATCAAGATAGATGGCAATGGCTGGGTCGTGATACATCCATTTGAAGATGGAAAACCAAACGGTGACAAATATGTCGGTGCTACCTATGTCAAAGACGGAGAAAATAAAAATGTTGAAGTCGAAGTCTTTAAAGGCTTAGAAAGTGGAGAGATGGTTATCGTCATGTTGCATCATGATACCAAACCGAACCAATTCTTTGATTTTGTTTTTATAGACGATGTAAATGTGATGGATAAAGCAGTTTTTGAAGGCAATACAATGATAGCACACGCCATAGCAGTGCCTTAATGTATTGAAATCACCACTATCCTATTGCGGTATATGACCCAGACAACTCGTATGTTGGTCTACTGTATCGTTGGAATTTTGTAGAATGAAGATCTTCTATTTTTAGAGGGCGATGGTAAATACCATACAATAGCATCTACTAATCTTTTGTTAAAAATTAAGCAAATGAATCGAAAAGGTGATATCTTCGTGTTTCATTATTGATGATAATCAGGTCATTACATATCATAATCGCGTTAACCTTACTCTTAAGCACGTCTGGGGTAACAATTACAGCGTATTTCTGTAAAGACAATCTGAGTGGCCTTAGTCTTTTCTCTCCAAAAGAGTGTAGCAGTACAACAAAAGCATGTTGTGCCAAATCAGATGGCAAAAAGAAGTGCTGTACTTCCGATTCTAAGTTTTTCAAAATAGATGTAGACCAGCAGACAGCTAAACTAGTTGATTATACAGATATTGATGTTGATCAGCCGATGGCGGTAAATTCTCATATAGCTATTGAGGAGCCAGTTGCGCAGAAAGTAAACAAATCAGTCTTATATCGACCGCCACCCTTGGTCGAAGACCTCACCACATTATTTCAAGTCTATTTGTGTTAGTATACAATTGAACCAAGCATATAACTGCTTTTTATTCAATTGAATATGCATTAAACACAATATGAAATTTTTAAAACTTTTATTTTTTCAATTCATTGCTGCGTATACATTTGCGCAAGGACCGCCGATTACTGGTGATAAAGCAATCATGCTCAGTGAAGGGACTTTCATTGTCAGAACGCTGACGGAGAGTTTAAACACTGATAATGGCAATTATTTCTATGCGCCATTAATGTTTCATTATTTGCCATCGTCAAAAATATTGACGGCAGTTCATATTCCTTATCTGTCTACGCCAGATGAATCTGGATTAGCTGATATTACAGTACGAGCTAAGTACCAGTTTTACCGCAAAGACAAAAAAGGTAAAACACACAGACTAGCCCTAAAGAGTGTTCATTGGATTCCAACAGGAATAGAAACTACTTTCGAGGACTATGGTGTCGGTGCTTACCAAACTGCACTGACTATCATCAGTGGGTATGAAACACTGAAGCATGGTATAGGAGTAGAAGCTGGATACAGATATGTCGGAGGTGAAAATACCGACTATTGGGTCGCAAATGTAGGATTTGGTTTACCGTTATTAAAGCCAACCTATCCAGTCAATCAACTGAATTTATATTTCGAATACAATAGTGAATTTTACAATGATGGCAGAACTCTGATTAATTATTCGCAAGGAATTCAATACGCCAGAGATCAAGTAACTCTTGATTTAGCATTACAAATTCCACTCGTTCAATCAGACGAATTTATAAACCAACGTGTATATAAACTATTTATTGGAGCCAGATACATCTGGTGATTTACACAAAATCTAACATGCCTTGGCAAAAGGTTGAGGCATGTTTTTAAAATATTTTAATTATGAAACAAATAATATTATTAATCATTCTCAGCATCGGTTTGACAACAAATCTGGATGCACAAAAAAAGAAGAAACAACGTGATGTGGTAGAGACAGTCGTCGAAGGTCTTGGCTGCCCTTTTTGCGCTTATGGCTTAGAGAAGAAATTCAAAAAAGTCAAAGGCATTAAAAATGTCAAAATCGAAATCGAAGAAGGTCTATTCAGTTTTACTGTACCAGAGGATAATGAAATTACTTTAGAGGAAATTGATCAAAGAGTTGTTGATGCAGGATATACGCCTATGGCTGTAAAGATTACCCGTTTTACTGGTGAAGTAGAGGAAACACGTTTTGAATTGCAAGACATTGCTACCAATAAATCAAGTGAATTTTTAGTGTGGGGTATTTGTGACATGTGTAAATCTAGAATTGAACGAACGACACAGAAAGTAGAAGGTATCGGTTTTGCCAAGTGGGATAAGAAAACTAAAATGCTAAAGATCGATTACGATTCAGAGCTAACGTCTGTTGAAGCAGTAAAACAAGCACTTGCTGATGCAGGGCATGATACTGAAAATATAAAAGCAACAGATGAAAAGTATGATGATTTACCTGCCTGTTGCTTGTATGATCGAGATGATATTAAAAAAGGTACACATTAGGAACCTGCCTGACGAAAGGCAGGTGATAAATATTTAATGTTGAATGAATTTATTTATTGAAAAGTCGATGTTGTTTACCAAAGGGTTTTTGAATTTGGCGATGATTATCGTGATAGTATTGACAATAAGCTCTTGTGGTCCTAATGTACTTTGGGAATTTGAACGAGATATTGAATTGACGGATGTGTCTCCGAATGGTATCGCGATTATCGGTGATGATATATGGATAGCGGATACAGATAATAACCGGATGGTGGTGATTGATGATGTAGGAAATATAAAGAGAGAAATAATTGACATAGATCGTCCCATGCACATCGCACAAGTAAATGGCAAACCATTGGTGTCAGAATACGGATCAGATGTCATTAATATTCTTGATGGAGACCAGCGAGACACCCTTGTCATCCAAGCAGAATTGGATGCTCCTGCCAGTGCTGATATGAGTGGTAATAAAATCGCCATTGCAGATTTTTATAATCACCGCGTGATCGTAGAAGAAAATGGCAAAGAGATGCAAATTGGTAAAAAGGGCGATGCGCCAGGAGAATTTCACTATCCGACAGATGTCCAATTTTTTAATGATCAGTTATATGTCGCAGATGCTTACAATCACAGAGTCCAAGTGTTTGATGGTAACGGCAACCACCTGAATACCATTGGAGGTGACCAAGGCATGAATGCTGCTACAGGTATTTATGTCACACCAGATTACATTATTGTCACCGATTTTGAGAATGACCGCGTGCTGACATTTTCGCAAGAGGGTGAGCTAGTAGATTTGATGGATGAAGGATTTTTACGACCTACGGATGTGTTGGTGCATGGTGACAAATTGTATGTCTTAAACTTTAAGGGCAAATTTATTTCCATTTTTAAGCTTAATGTTTAAACAAAATAAAATCTAGTTGATTTATAAGCTATGAAATTATCCTATGTTGCATTCGCCCTGATAGGGGTCTTCTTATTCATCACAACTTTCGCCCAACAGAAAAAGTCAGTTTTTGATTTTAGTCAGAAGGTCATTGATGAATGTATCAAAGTCCATGGTGGTAAAACATATAAAAAAGCTCATTACAGCTATGACTTTCGTGATAAGTCTTATGAATATCAGCGTCAAGATGGTGCTTATACATATGCACGCACCTACACAGATAAACAAGGCAATAAGCTAAAGGATGTTTTGACTAATGATTCCTTCTCTCACTATATAAATGGAAAGCACAAAACGAATCTTGATCCCAAAAACGAATTTAAGTATAAGGAGACCGTGAATTCTGTCCACTATTTCGCTTTCTTACCATACTTTTTAAATGATGGTGCGGTAAATAAAAAGTACTTGGGACTGGTCGATATCAAAGGCAAGAAATACCATGAGATCGAAGTAACGTTTGATCAAGAAGGTGGTGGTGTTGATCATCAAGATGTCTATGTGTACTGGATACAAGATGAGACATTCACCTTAGACTATTTGGCTTATTCATTTCAAGTGAATGGCGGAGGAGTTCGTTTCAGAGAAGCGTATAATCCAAGAAAAGTGGGCGATATCCGCTTTCAAGATTATGTCAATTATAAGCATAACGATAAAATGACTCCCGTGCATGAACTCGATCAGGCATTTGTGAATGGGGATTTGAAGGAGTTGTCTCGGATTGAGTTGAAGAATGTTACGGCACTTTGACCCAAATATACATTGCTTGTAAAATGTGTTAGCCTGAAAGGGCGAAAAGCATATACAACATAATTCATAATTCTTTTTACCAAGAGTTGTAACCTTGGCTATAGTCTAGCGCCCTTTCAGGGCTTTTATACCATTTGTTTTTGCCTGCAATACCCCAAAGGGGTATCATCAACAGCGGGGGACATCGTCCCTCGCTGGCGTAACGTTTCGACGAGGAGTCCCAACGGGACGACCTTGTTTATTCGCAAATTGTCTAAACTCTAGGTAGTCCCCTTAGAAATCCTAAACACAACATCACTAGGATGAGGTTTCACCCCTAGTGATAATTATAGCGATATTACAATTTCACCAACACAATCTTCTCCTTATGCTTCGTTGCAATATGATCAAAAAACGTCTTAATCCCAGCATACATTTCAGGCCCGAGATAAGTTGCATTTATTTTCAATCTTGAATTGATGATGATCTTATTATTCATCATATTTGAATTGAATGTAAATGAACCTAACTTATCTGGCATTGACACATTTAGCTTTTCAGGCATTTCTAGTAATGTATAGCCTTCAGGAATAGCAATGCTGTAGACGATTGTTTCTTCCATTTTATCGTTAAAGAACACTGGGTATGAACGATTTTCTTCTATAAATGGATTTATTTTATATCCCTTGTTACCTGTACAGTCTAAAAACAGTTTGTCTCCAATTGACTCAAGTAAGTTTTCTGTCTCATACGTTGCTGCTAAAGTATAATTAGGAAAAGTCTTTGTTTTATTTTCGATTTTAAGCGACTCTGTAAAGATGCCTTCTTTATCTTCCTCAAATGCTTCTATAAGTTCTTCTTCTGTTTTCTTACTTGGAGAATATTGCTTCATCATACTTGACGCATTATGAGAATACTTCGCATTTTCTGTGACAGTACAAATCAGTTCGTCATCAATTTCCAAGTTCATCACATAGGCACGTTGATCTCTATTTGGATTAGGTATTTCTACTAATTCGCCTGTATTTTGAATAATGAGTACCCCATTAAGATTAGTTGCTCGTGTAGGTAGATAACCTAAATCTACCGATGAATCTGAAGCATCAAGGTAAATCGCATCGTCTCCTACCAACACCAGTACCAGCACATAATTTAAATCAGTAACTGTAGGATAAAATTGGTTTAACACGCCAGAATACACATTTTTGGTCAGGACCGGCTGTGCAGTTAATCCGGCCTTCCTTAATGTATTGATCAAAAGAAGATTTATGTCTGCAATTGAACCTGATTGTTTTTCATAGGCCTCATTCAAGGATTGAGAAGCATAAATACCATATGACTCATTCCACTCCATCCTGTTTTTTATATTGTTATAAATAATAGCCAATTTTTCTTGCGCAGACTTATCTTTTACTGACTCTATTAAATCATCGGTAGACTTTATTTTTTTATTTAATAATTTTCCAAAACTGGAATTATCTTGTAAGTTTTCTGCAATACTGTTCCATGATTTAGAATAGTATTCGATTGTAGAACCTGGAAATTTGGTATACAACAGTTCGAATAAAATACTGCTTCTATATGTATTCATGTGATAGACAAAATCTTCATCTTTTAGTGAAGGGATGTTAGATGATGTATACTTGCTTATTGTTGTTTCATATGACACAGTTTGAGGTGCAGTTCTTTTTCGATCAAAAGAAGCACTGCTTGCACTGGTAAAAGTGCCTTGGAAAACAATTTTATCTGATTTTGTTCTTGTATCAACATCCAAGCCAACCGCACCAGTAGTCCGAGTGTTGTAATTGAAATATTCTGGTATTTCGACTTCTACTTCACTGTAATCACATGGGATGTCGTATTGATTTTGCCACTTAGGAATTTCATAGACAAAAGGCGATCGTATTTTATATCGGTATTCAAATACAGTACCCTTCTTTATACTTGGAATTGCAAATTTTCTTGTAGACCAATTTTTACTCGTTTCCTCTGTAAAAACATCTTTCGAGCTTAATTCACTTTTTTTAAGCTTATTATTTTCTATGTTATAGGCAATAGCTTTAATGCCTGAAACTTTCTCTTTCATTCTATTTGTACGGTAATACCTGATAGAAATGTCTGCTAAATCAGATGCGTTTTCATCATAGATTTTTATTTTTTTATAAACTTCAGTGATTAACTCAAATCTGCTTTCGTTTTTGTTGTATTCGAAGTAGGTTCTGCCGACTTGACTTAAAATGGCCGCTTGTGCATCTGGTTCTGACGTGTGGGCTGTTTGACTAACTTCATCCTGAGTCACTTTTCCAAATTTTTGCGCATAGATGAATGTTATGCAAAAGCACAATAGGATGGTAATAACATTCTTTTTCATAATTGTTAATTTAATTCTAGTATGATTTTAGTTTGATCTTTCTGAATAGATGTTTTTATAAAATTCCGAAAGTCTGTATATAATTCTTTGTTGTATTGCCCTTTATTTAATTGTATTACTCTAGTAATCTTAACTTGATTATTTTCAGTCGAAAACTCTAACGAATATTTACCAAAATCAGTTTCAGTAGTTGTGTTTTCTGGTAATTCTTTCAGTTTATAACCTGGTGGAATGGTATAAGTAACATGATCTACAAAAGACTTATTTCTTTGTAAATAAAAATCGTGTTTTCTTTTTCTTACTCTTTTAGGCGTATCCAGATTAAAATTAATAGGGATTGCAGGAATATAGAATTCACTACCAGAAGAAAAGCCAAAATTTTCACCTGTCAATGAAATGCTTTCTTTAAAAGAGCGCTCTTCTTCACTTGTTTTAAATTCAGTTTGTGTTATGTTGAGATTATCAATTGATCGCAAGGTTGATTTATATTGTTTTATAACATCTTCTTGAAGTAATGTCTGTAAACCAGATCTCGAAAAATACTGGCCGGTGTTTGAAATATTTAAATCGATCTTTATTTTGGATTCATCTTCTAATGTTATTGCCCAATTGCATTCTCTTTTATTTTCCTCATGCGTAAAACGTTTTGTTTGTTTTATTTTAGAGCCACTTGGACCTACAGAAAGTACTTGTCGGTCATCGGTAAAAGAACCTATGTGTCCAAATGGAGCACTTTGCGATGTGCATTCCAACCAATATTCTTGTCCATCTACGTTTGGTAAATTTAAAATGACATGGTTGCCTTGAAATCCAACAATATTTGTATTGAAGTCTTTGATTCTGCTGCCAGCATACACAACCGAATACCTACTTTCTATTCCTGCTTCTTGTAATAGAGACATCGTCAGATTTGTCAATCCTTTGCAGTCTCCATATCCTTTATCAGACACGACAGATGCCGCTTCTGGTTTCCATCCGCCTATGCCAAGCTGTATACTTACATATCTCGATTTAGACTGTACATAATCGTATATGGCAGTAGCTTTTTCATAGTCAGTTTTACAATCTTTGATTAATGTATTTAATTCAGCTTGTTGACTTTGGCTTAGTTCAGTTTGCGATTTTAATAGTGAGTCGTAATACCAATCTCCAAATTCTTCCCAACTGTTCGCTTGACCCTTAACACCTTCAAGAGAAAATTTTGACAAGCCAAAATACACACATGGCAGAAGGGCCTCAGAAGGCAAACAATATTCCTCGTATTCCAGTGCTTTTAACCCTTGTATGGATGCTTTGTATGAATTTGATTTTGTCTCTTTGTCAATTCGATATGCATGTAATCTTTCATCAACCAATAAGTCTATCGATGGATCTAACACATTTATTTCAATGCTAGAATATTCTACTGATTCACCAAATCCTGATGCTGTATGCCAGTCTGGAAGAAAGGCTGTATTCGATGATTTTGTTGTGTAACTAAACTCATATGTAAATGGAATTGATGTGGCGACATATTCCAAGTACTTGTATTTTCCATCTACAATAAGATCTGAGCCTGATGTGGGAGATATCTCTTCAAATTGCTTAGACTTATACTCCTTTATAAGGTTTCCTTTTTCATCGTAGATTAATAATTTGAGGTCGGATACTTTTCGTTTTTTATCAAAGTAAACAGCAAATGGAATTGAGGAGTCACTGTTTTTTATAATTGACTTGACTGTTTTTACTTGTGTTTTGAGACTCTTTTCATGTTCAACCTGCATGATCGTTTGATGATATCTTACAACGGTAGACACATTCTTTAAAAGAGAATCTGGGATTGACGAAATAGGGTAATGTGTTGCCATTAATCCCATAGTGGATATCAAGAATAAAGTGATTGTGTAAAGTAGTTTCATAAGAGTTCTATCATGAAGTTAGTTTGAATCTACATAAAATACAAGCATTTGATCACAAATATAATACCAGCTATAAGAAGAATGACATTGGCTATGCCCCTAAACTGAGGTATTGTTCTTTCTGCTTACTCAATTTTAACCAATAGAGATATTGCTTCTTTTATATCTGTAGTGATTCGTTATTCCGTAAAAAATCCACTAGCTGAAAATGAAATGCGTGCATTGATTTTTCTTTTGGTCAAGACTTTAGCTTGGTTAAAAAGTATTGTGAGTTGTCTCCCAAACCCCAAAGCAGTCACATTCCTGTTAACTTTGGGTTAAGCCAATGTGTTTCACCCCGTTATAGCACACTAAATCCTTACCTTTAAAGACTTAAAGTTTATTTACGCTATGAAAAATATTTTCACTCTCATTTGTCTCATGTTTATAGTGGTGCTATCTGCTCAACGACGAGAACCCTTAGACATTACCATAGATTTTGAATCCTACGATCCACCAAGCACGCTCGTTGTGCCTGAAAATCTAGTCGCTAGTGCAAAATTTCCATTCATAGATATTCATTCTCATCATTGGAGATTATCAGAGATGGATCTTGACGAACTTGTCAAGGGTATGGACGCCATGAATATGCAGATAGTCGTCAACCTTAGTGGAAGAGGAGGTGAACGCTTGCTCAATATGAAAAAGAACATTGAAAAATATGGCTATCAAGACCGAATCGTCAATTTTACAAATATAGAATTGAGAAGTATTACCGAGCCTGATTGGGCGGAAGAAACAGTTAAGCAGTTAGAGTTTGATGTTGAAAAAGGCGATGCAAGAGGCTTGAAAATTTATAAAAGTCAAGGGATGAGTCATCAAGACAGTCTTGGTAATCGCATCAAAATTAATGATCCTAGAATTGCACCTGTCTGGGATAAATGTGGTGAATTAGGTATTCCTGTCTTGATTCATTCTGCAGATCCCAAACAATTCTGGGCACCACACGATAGCTTAAATGAACGATGGTTAGAATTAAAACTCAGGCCTAATCGTAAAAGGGGGCCGGATAATCCTGCTTCGTGGGAAACAATAATTGCTGAACAACATGAGATGTTTAAGAATCATCCAAATACGACATTTATAAATGCTCATATGGGTTGGTATGCCAATGACTTGAATAAACTAGAAGAGTTACTGGAAGAGATACCAAACATGTATGTGGAGATAGGAGCAGTCATTGCTGAGCTAGGAAGACAACCCAGATTCGCCAAAAAGTTTTTAACCAAATATCAGGATAGAGTCCTTTTTGGAAAAGATTCTTACAAACCAGAGGAATTCCCAACATATTTTAGAGTACTGGAAACAGAGGACGAGTACTTTCCTTATTATAAACGGTATCATGCCTTTTGGAAAATGTATGGCCTAGGCTTATCAGACGAAGTCCTTCAAAAAATATATCATAAAAATGCATTAAAGATTGTTCCAGGTCTCGATGCTTCTATGTTTGAATAGCAAAAACAATCAATATGAAATCAGTAGTCATTGCACTCATTTTTTTCTTAGGCACGAGCCCTAGTTTTTGTCAAGATGATGATCATGCTCAAATAACCGCTCAGATCAAAACCATGTTTGACAGCATGCGCAAAGGTGACAACACATTGATGACAGATTTATTTGAGGAAGGTGCAATGTTGGAATCAGTATATTTCAATAAAGAAGGAGAGACAGTGTCAAGAGAATCACCTGTTACTCAATTTATAGAGGCTGTAGGTCAAGCTCATGACGAAGTATGGGATGAACGCATTCACGACTATGACATCAATATTGATCCTCCGCTTGCAATCGCCTGGACGCCATACAGTTTTTATGTCGGTAAGAAGTTTTCACACTGTGGTGTCAATGTATTCACTTTTGTCAAAACAGATGGCAATTGGAAAATTCGCCAATTACGCGACACGCGAAAAAAAGAAGGTTGTGAAGAGTAGCTATGGCTTAACTTGGTGTCTCTTACCAACTTTATTTTTTTGTTATTTGTCTATACCCAACGGATTTGAGTATGAGCTATTAACTAAGAGGCAATTTTTTCAAGATCAAGACGCAAAATGTAGGAATAGTGGTGCTATTACGAGGCTTTGCAACGCAGATATTGATAAAATGGGCAGTAGTAAATGGGTCACACTCAAGTGCGCTGGGTATAATAGTAATGCGCAACTATTGGATGAATATCTATGGAATAAAAGAGTGATTATTGTGAATGCTAATACAAACTCAGTTACACAAGGTGAGCAAGAAAAAACTTTATTGTGGAATAAGGCTGAGCTTAAAGAACGAAAGATAGTCATTCTGAGATATGATGATGGAATAATCACTCAACGCTACCCAGATGCCGAAATCCAGTATAAGAATCAAGATCTTGGCATAGAACTAACTGGAGAAGACAGATTTTTATTAATCGGCCTAGATGGTGGAATCAAATATAGAAGCCATACTGTAAAGAGCCATCAGTGGATATTTGACTTTATAGATTCTATGCCCATGAGACAAAATGAGTTGAAGCGAAAGCAGAAGAAAGAGTAAAGGATTATGTTGGAGCTGCATGAATTTAAGATACGACAATCGGTGTAATGAATTGGAAATTGAATAGGTAGATCCCGAACGCATTAAACATCTGATACAAGAGAGGCATTCCCAAGTCATTGTAAGACTTGATTAATTCTACAATTTCTAAAGGCAATTTCCCACAGAATATAATTTTATATGCTATATTGAATATAATATATCAGTTCGCCGTCTTTTAAAATAGCGGTAGGATTGTTTAAAACTTTTGAAAATTAATCTACAATCATGAAAAAACATCACCTTCTGCTGCTAGCCTTTGCGCTATTTGCAAGTTTTTCTTACGCCCAAAAGACTGTCAGTGGCACAATTACCAGTGCTGATGGAGAGCCTTTGATTGGAGCCAATGTCCTTGAAGTTGGTACGAGCAATGGTACCATAACAGACCTAGATGGCAATTATTCGTTGACTGTTTCGGATGGATCTAGCTTAGAAATAAGTTACACAGGTTTCTCAACTCAAATTATTGATGCGTCTGTTGGAAATTCATTTAATATCAATCTTTCAGAAGGTTCTGTATTAGATGAAGTTGTTGTTACCGCCTTAGGTATTACAAGAGAAAAGAAAGCACTCAGTTATGCCACGCAATCTGTCAGTACAGAAGAATTGTCCAAAGCTAGAGAGCTAAATGTGGTCAACTCTTTGTCTGGAAAAGTAGCAGGGATATCAGTTTCCAGATCTGGTTCTGGTGTCGGTGCTGATTCCAGAGTTATTTTGAGAGGTAATCGATCCATATTTGGAAGTAGTCAACCATTATATGTGGTTGATGGTGTCCCAATTTTAGGTGACGTGACTGACATTAACCCTGATGATATTGAATCAATTTCTGTGTTAAAGGGTGCGAATGCTGCTGCCTTATATGGCAATAGAGCTCAAAATGGAGCCATCATCATGACGACAAAATCAGGTGGTGAAGGATTCAATGTAAGCTTGAGCTCATCTTTTACAACTGAAACTCCGTTATTACTTAGGAATTATCAAGAGCAATTTGGGCAGGGAAATTCAGGTCAATACAATGCTGCATCAGAACAAGCATGGGGTCCTGCTATTACTGGTCAATCAGTTGATCATTGGTCGCCTAATCCAGAATTTGGGACTCCTACATACAATATAAATGGTAATTCCCCTGTCGCAGATTTCTTTCAGACTGGAAGTAATTTAGCTACAAATATTGCCATTAGTGGAGGTACAGAAAAAGCCAGAACTTATTTCTCCTATACCTATACTGATGCAAAAGGTGTTGTCCCGTCTAATGAGTTAAAAAGACACAGTGTAAATTTGAGAATCACAAATAAACTGTCTGAAAAAATAACCTTAGATGCAAAAGCGAATTACATTCGAGAAGATTTAGATAATCGATTATCACAAGGAGAAAGTTTTGATAATCCAGTTCGACATGCCTTGCGTTTACCACCGAACATTAGAACGCAGGATATTAGTGGTGATAATTTTGACTACATCGATGGTGTTGGTGCATTAAGACAGCATTACTGGAATCCAGGTTCTAATGGTGGAGCGAATCCATATTGGACAATCAATCGAAATTTACGTGATGAAGGTCAGAATAGGATTATTGGATTTCTGTCATTAAAATATGACATTACAGAAAAGCTTAGTGTACAAGTGAGATCAGCTCTTGACACTCGAGCTGGTGAGCAAGAATACAGACAGTTTAACGACAATTACATCATTGCCGATAATGGTAGATTCACTGTTCAAAAATCTGACGCTTTAGAATGGAATTCCGATGTTTTAGCGACCTATACAGACTATCTGTCCGATGACGTTTCCATATCATTAAGTGCTGGTGCTAACGCAAGAAAAGAAAGGGGCACTACCCTTACATCTAATTCACAAGGCGGAGCAGGATTAATTGTTCCTAATTTATTTGGTCTTGGAAACACAGGTGATGTTCAATCCAATTTTAATATTGGTCAACCTAGAGATGTTAACTCTATCTATGGTTTTGCCAATATTGGATTTAAAAATTCAATCTATTTAGACCTTACAGCACGTAATGATTGGAGTTCGACTCTTCCAAGAGAAAATCAATCATTCTTTTATCCATCAGTTGGTGTAAGTGTCGTTTTATCTGATCTGGTTGATTTACCTGAAGCAATAAACTTTGCGAAGCTCAGAGGATCGTGGGCTCAAGTCGGTAATGATGCAACTCCATTCCAGTTACAAAGACTTGCCGCTGTTGGTGCAGGAGGTGTGAATGGGTTTTTGACATTAGACGGAACACTTAGAAATGAGAACTTGCTTCCAGAAGAAACAACAGGAATCGAAATCGGAGCAGACCTTAGACTGTTTAATAAATTTGGACTTGACATTACGTACTACAAGGCAAATACAAGAAATCAATTGTTCTCAATAGAATTACCGATTGGATCTGGTGCATCTCAAATTTTCACAAATGGTGGAGATGTTCAGAATTCTGGAATTGAAGCCGTATTGACAGTAACTCCAGTGGATAAACCAAATTTCAGATGGGATGTCGGATTTAATTTCACTGCTAATAACAGTGAAGTATTGGAGATCAATGATGAACGTCCAAGCGTACAATTAGGTCAAGATTTTCTGCGGGCCTTTAGGATAGAACAAGGAGAACCTTGGGGTAATGTATTCTCAAGAGGATATCAAAGAGATGACGCTGGAAGAGTGTTGATCGGTGAGGATGGATTGCCATTAATTTCCAATGGATTGACTGTAAATGTTGCGAATTTTAATCCAGATTGGCTAGGCGGTATTTCTAACAATATTCAAATAGGTGATATCGATGTTAGTTTTTTAGTTGACATCAGAAAAGGTGGAAGTGTTGCTTCACTCACAGATGCAATTGTATTCGGAGATGGCTTGACAGAAGAGACCTTAGAAGGAAGACAAGGTGGTTTGGTTTTCGGTGAAAACTTCTTCCCTGAAGAAGAAACTGTGTTAGCAGACGGTGTGTCTTCTGCTGCTACATTTGATGCAGAAACATTTTGGAGAGCTGTAGGTGGACGTAATGCTCCTGTAGGTGAGGTCTTCGCAAGAGATGCTACGAATGTCAGATTACGAGAGTTGGTGGTTGGCTATAGACTACCAATTGCTGAAAACAATTACATAAAGGGTGCAAGTGTGTCTTTGGTAGGACGAAATTTATTTTTCTTCCTAAATAGAGCAGAAACGCTTGATCCTGAGGTAATTAACGGTACAGGTACAGCTGCTGAAGGGTTCAATTCCTTCGAGCCGCCGACATCAAGATCATTAGGAATAAACTTAAAGATTGATTTTTAGTTGTAAATTAATACGCGCATAATAATTATAATTTTAATTAGACATGAAAAATATAAAATTACTACTCTTTTTCTTCTGTACTGTCAGCTTAGTTCCTAGTTGCACAGACGGATTTGAAGAACTTAACACAAGACCAGATGTCCTCACAGCGGATGCCGTCGATGCCAGTTTAATTGGCCAAGCTTTCGCACAATCTCAGTGGACCTCTATGCACGGACTTCATTGGAGATTCCAAATTTCACAGAGTTTATTCTCTGATTTATACAGTCAATATTTTGCTACTACAGCTGCCAATTTTGATTCTGATAGATACACAGAAGTGGGTCGTTGGATAGATTTGGCTTGGTCTTCATTCTATGGACAAGCTGCTCCTCAAATCAAATTTGTGGAGGATCTTTCCGCTGCTGAAGGCCTTACTGTGGAGAATGCAATTGCTAAAATATGGAGAGTGCAGGCTTATCACAGACAAACTGATTATTGGGGTCCAATCATTTATTCCCAATACGGGAATGGTGAAACTTCAGTAGCATATGATGCACAAGAAGATATTTACGCAGATTTCTTTACCACGCTCGGAGAAGCCATCAGTGTCTTAGAATCAAATCGAGGTGCAAATGCGTTTGGTTCTAATGACCAAATCTATGGTGGTGATGCTGATCAGTGGTTAAAATTTGCCAATACACTAAGACTTAGATTGGCCATGCGTGTGAAATATGTGAATCCAAGTTTAGCACAGTCAGAAGCAGAAAAATCTGTGGCAAGCGGCGTCATGGAATCCAATGCAGACAATGCGTTTGTGAGCACAACTCAAAATTCTATGAATCCATACTCAACAATTACAAACTGGGGTGAATTCAGAATGAGTGCAACAATGGAAAGTATCCTGAAAGGTTACGAAGACCCAAGAATGGAAGTCTATTTTAACCCAGCTGCAAGTGGCGATACAGATGGCGATGGTATTCCATATGAAGGTCTTAGAAATGGTCAACCTAAAGTGGATAAAGTACCGGCATTAAATTCGGATAATTCTGACATGAACACAAGATGGTTACCGTCAGGACCTAATCCTCCTATCAAAGTGATCACAGCTGCTGAAGCATTTTTCTTGAGAGCTGAAGGAGCAGTAGCAGGTTGGAATATGGGCGGAGATGCTCAGAGTCTTTACGAAATGGGAATTACAACATCTATGGGAGAGATAGCTGGTGCTGATGCAAGCGCTTACATAACAAGTAGCAATACACCTGCGGCAGCTGACGCAAGTTCACCACCAGTAAGTGATATACCAATTGCTTTTGCAACTGGAGGCGATTCAGAAACTCAACTAGAGCAAAT
>CALLFA010000240.1 GCA_937997635.1 uncultured Saprospiraceae bacterium
TTTCATTCTTACGACAAACATTGTGAGATGATTCTAGATTTTATTCATCAATTAGAACTGAAAAATATAACTGCCTTTGTACAAGATTGGGGAAGCTTAATCGGGACAAGATTGGTTGGAGAAAATCCGGATTTATTTGCACGTCTTGTGCTAGCGAATGGTGACCTACCTTTAATGACAGAGGAAACGAATCCATTATACATTCCGAATCCTCTCGTCGTCAATCCTAAGATTAGCGGCTTTAAAGACATTGCTAAATATTGGTTGAAAGGTTTACCGGATATGTTTCAGGCCTGGATTTTATACTGCCTACAACACACGAAAAATTTTATTGGGCCGATCATGCAGCAATCAACTGTTATTACTTTATCTAAAGAAGAGTTAGCTGCATATGAAGCACCCTTTCCTTCATTTATTTACATGACAGGGCCTCGCACTTTACCCTCGATGAATGTCGGATTGGTAGGCCAGCAATTACCTGCATGGGAAAGTTTGAAGACATTCGAAAAACCTTTCATTTCATTTATTGGACTAAAAGATACGCTGTTGGGTAGACCAAAAATTCAAGATAAATGGATTAATAAAGTACCTGGAGCAAAAGGCCAAGCTCACGATCAGTTTGAAAATGCGAATCATTTTATTCAGGAAGATATTGGAGAGGTGATGGCGGAGAGAGTGGATAAATTTATAATCAAAAATCCTCTGTAAAGTTCAAGCCTGCCTGCAGGCATTATTAAACGAATTAGAACAACTCATTAAAATAATCGCTACCATTATAAAAAATAAAAAATCTCAAAATTAAATCAAATGCAACACCTCATACAGAACTTGAACCTGCCTGCCGGCAGGCAGGCCTACGTATGGCAGGCAGGCTTGAAACTTGAAATTAAACAATGTCACTACCAATTATCATCTGGACCGTCACTTTCATTCTCTATGCTATCTTCTGGCTGTGGTATGTAGGATTTCGAAATCGGTTATCACAAGAGGAAGTCGATCAGTATTTATATAAGCTAAAGACATTTCCACAATATCAAAATCAAGATTTATCTGGTTTGCGAAAGTTTTTAGAAAATGATACGGGTAAGAGTTTTGCAATGGTCAACAGTATTTCCTTAAAACAGAAGCCCGACATGGTAGATGGGGTAAAGGAAGGCGATAGTTCTTTAAAGACATTAATTAATTATCATAAGTCGTTCATGAAGATGATGTTGAAAAAAGGAGGGATAGGCATATTTCAAGGTCGAGTCGCTGGACGTTCTTTTGATGTCATTGGAATTGAAAATGCAGAAGAATGGCAAATATCAGGCATCAATCGATTCAGAAGTCGCAGGGATTTTATGGAGATATTGATCCATCCCATGTTTCACGAAAAGCATGAATTCAAATTTGCTGCATTGAGCAAGAGTATAGCCTATCCTGTAGACCCTTGGTTTCAATTAGGCGGTCTGCCTTTGACGGTAGGACTTATTTTGTCGTTGGCGGCAGCCATCTGTCATATCATCTTTGTATAATTTTATTAATATGAATATAGTACTTCCAAAAACAATCGATAATACATTTAATGGAAATAAAATTGCTCTGTGGTTTTTTTACCTTATTACCATTGTGACCATCGTCAGGAGTTGTATTCATATTTTTAAAGATGACGGTGGCGCAGAGAGCATTGCTACAATACCATTGGATACCTACACAAATGGTGGGGCTGATGCTGTCATTTTTATTTTTGCTTATTGGGGTTTGAGTCAATTGATGTTTGGTCTGTTGCAAGGCATTGTAGCTGTAAAATATAAACGTCTGATTCCCTTGATGTATTTATTTCTCCTTTTTGAATATGTCGCGCGATTTGGCATTTCACTTTTCAAATCAATAGAAACGACAGGACAAGCGCCTGGAGGAGCAGCTAATTATATTTTGCCACTACTATTTGTCATCATGTTTTTTCTTTCCATTAAATCAAAATAATACTGTATTTACCTAAACACCACGTATAACTTAGATATTATGATCAATTACAAACAGCAATTTTTAAAAGACACAGGCGCAGAGGTACCGATAGTTTGTGATCCCATGTATCCTGGCTCCAACCCCGAATTAGTTGCTGCTGTCAGTGATGCTGGAGCATTTGGTGTGGTGCAACCGGTAGCTTTGACTTCTTTATATGGTCATGATTTTAGAAAGGGATTACAGTTGATTAAAAAACTGACCAATAAACCTTTCGGTGTCAACTTTACCATATTTGGCGGAGCAAATCAGAAGTATCATGACCAGATGAAAGAGTGGATGGAAATATCCATTGAAGAAGGAGTAAAGTTTTTCTTGACATCACTCGGGAAGCCTCATGAGATTGTAAAAATTGCCAAGCAACATAGCATCAAAGTATATCATGATGTTCCCAATAAAAAAGTAGCTCTTGCAATGAGGGATGCAGGAGTAGATGGATTAAACTGCATCAATTGGAGAGGTGGAGGGCAGACAGGCATACAGTCAGCAGAACAATTTATGGAAGAGTTGCATGATATTGGAATCCCATTAATTTGTGCTGGAGGCATTGGTGATGTAAATGATTTCCAAAAGGCATTAGATTTGGGATATGCTGGGGTTCAAATGGGTACTCGGTTTCTAGCAACCAATGAATGTAAAATTACGGATAGCTATAAAATGGCAATTGTTGATTCCGATGAAGGAGACATCGTCTGGACAAACAAAATCGCTGGTAATAACTCATCTGTTATAAAAACAGACGACATCATGAGAGGAGGGCTTAGAACTGGTCCAGTAATCAACTTCATGTTGAGAAAACCAAAATTGAAAAAATATGCCCGCATGTATTTAATGAACAAGGGAGTAAAAAATTACAGTCGTACCTCTTTTGATGACAATGTGCAATTCTGGCAGGCGGGCAAAGGAGTCGGACATATTAATTCCGTTGAATCTGTCGCTGACGTTGTCAATTCTTTTAAATCAGTAGAAGTCACCTAACATTTAATACTCATGAAAAGATTTATTTTTATTTCAGCTCTCATTGAATTATTAGCTGGCACAATCATGTTTTTCGTCCCTCAGTTAGTTCCTGATTTAGCCGAGGGCACCAGTAGTCATTTAGCTATGGCCAGAATGTATGGAGCAGCAGCATTAGGCTTAGGTGTATTTGCATTTCAAGTATGGCGTAATTATGATAATGAAGCATTAGTTCGAACTTTCCTATTTGCTTTTATAGTATTTAATTTTACCGCATTCATCGGTCTGTTTTCAAGTTTTTTGGCAGGTGTTTTTGCAAACCCAGGAGGTGCATTGCTTCATTTAATCTTAGGACTATTTACAACATACTATTTTATAAAAAACCGTTTTGGAAAATCTAACTTGTGGAAGAAAATAGGTGTTGGTTTGGCTATAGTCGGAGCGACTTTTGGAACTTTACTATTTTTATTGCCAACTATTCTTCATCAAGCAGGACTGCACCCAGAATATAAATTGTCAAGGAAGTACGATTTGTCTGGCAAAAAGGCTTTAGTCGTGACGACCAGTCATGGCGTATTGAATGCTCTTGGCGAAACGACAGGAAAGCCAACAGGTGTATTTGGGTCTGAAATGACAGTGCCTTATTACGAGTTTCAAGATGCAGGTATGCACGTAGATGTGGCAAGCATTAAAGGCGGTGAGATCCCCATCGATCCACAATCTTTTCTATTTATGATAAAATCAGATGCAGATAAGCGATATCTCAAGGATGGCGATTTTAAAAATAAAGTAAAACATTCATTAAAAATTGATGATGTTGATTTTTCACAATATGATGCCATATGGTTGGCAGGTGGTTGGGGAGCAGCCTATGATTTGGGTCAGTCAGAAGTGTTAGGTGAGAAAATATCAGAAGCATATTACGCAGAAACTCCCACCATCGGAAGTGTGTGTCATGGAGCCCTAGGTCTGATACAAGCCAAAGATACACTTGGCAATTTTCTCATTACTGGACGAGATATCACTGGTGTCACTGATAAACAAATCATTGATTTGGGTATTAGCCTCACACCCTTGCACCCAGAAACTGAATTGAGAAAACGAGGAGTTAATTATAAATTTAATTCTGGCAATCAAGATATTTTTCAAACCATTACAGTGGTTGATGAAGAGGAACGATTTGTCACTGGTCAAAATCAAAACTCTGGACACGAGACAGCTCAAAAGATGTTGGGTATTATTGAAAAGAAGTCAGCCGTAGCTATTCTCGATTAAAACATTTAGCATGACAGATCAAGACTTAATCATAGACACGATATCGGACGCTAATAAATTTGGCCAAACAAATAATTGGAAGTTACAGATCGCATTGTCGGGCATTAAAAGAAAAGCAATTCTTGCTCGTTTACCAATTATTTCGTCACTGATTCCAAGAGGTTCTCTGAGCTATGTCGGTAAGAACTTACCAGTTAATGGTATGATAGCTCATGGCGGTGGACCGATTCATCCTGGAGGTACTATTGATGATGAGTACTGTTGTCAGCATCCCTTGGATTTAGATCCTGATGATCCAGATTTTATAGCTAAAACATCTGGCGGATTACATATGATTTCAGATGGAGAATTTGAACCAGCTTATCCAGATAAAATCATTGGTAATTTTACAGCAGCCAATCGTTTTCTGACTAATGTGTCCAAAGACTTTATTGGTGCCTCGATAGACCGAAAAGTGATTCCACAAAAAAACAATAAAGAAAGAGTAAAGGCTTTTTTACATAGTGTGGTTGAATGTGATAAATTGGATCGCAAAATCATTTTAGAACAGACGGCCACGTTTGCATTTCGTTCTAACAAAAATCCGAAAGAGTGGCATGAACCGATCACAGACTCTATCCATGGCATCATGTTTTTCGAATGGGGTGTCAAAGGGCAGAGGTTTCCTGGCATTATATTAGGAGGCACTGGCAAGTATAAAGGAGCTTCGGGAGTCTTTTATCGAGAAAGATTGTTAGCGCCAAATTTTGCTGGAGCAGAAACATTTAGAATTACTTTTCCTGGTTTGCCAAGACCGGATTATTGGCCGTCATGAAAAGCAATGATTACAGTAGTAAAACATCAATATCTGACCTCAATTGACTAATTAAGAATATGAAAAAATTAATCTTTAGCCTTTTCATTTTAATACTAATCGTCCTATTTATTGGATGGGTAGTCGTCAGTTTTTTTCCTCACAAGCTGACGCCTTTTATGCTCGACCAACAATTAAAAAATCAAGCAGCTTTAGTTGATCAGCAAAACAAGACATTACATTAGAAGACAAGTCGAGTATCCGTGTGTATACCATTGGTACGGCATCGCCTGTTCCTGGAGAAAGAGCGCAGACAGGAACAGGTGTCATTGTAAATGGCCATTTTTTTATTTTTGACGTCGGTGATGGCGTTGTTCAGAAAGCCGAAAACATGGGACTTCCACTAGATAAATTAGACGCAATCTTTATTACACATTGGCATTCGGATCACATGATTGATTTACCCAGTTTAATCAGTCGATCGTGGCTTCTGGGTAGGAGCACTGAGTTGCATCTCTATGGTCCTGATGGCACTGACACACTTAATCAAGCCATCAATCAATTTTTACATATAGAAAACAAGCATCGAGTAGACCATCATGGCGATCACATTATGGATGTATCTAAGGCAAGAGCCATTGCTCATGAATTTAAAAATGTGCAAGGAGGAAAAGAAATCATCTACAATCAAGATGGAATCACAATTACTGCTTTTGATGTCGATCATGCGCCTATAGAACCCGCTGTCGGTTACGCCATCGAATACAATGGTAAAAAAGTAGTCATCAGTGGAGACACCAAAAAAAATGATCTCGTACTAGAAATGTCAAAAGACGCAGATCTCTTATTACATGAAATTATTCTCAATTCTCTGTTTGTTCAAATGGAATCCAAATTGGAAGAAACAGGCAATAACAGAAATGCCAAAATCATCCACGACATCCAAGATTATCATACACCTCCTGCCGAAGTAGCACAATTAGCTAAAGAAGCAAATGTGAAAAAATTGATTTTACACCACTTTGCTCCCGCACCCGATTTAAGAATTATTAAGAATCTCTATAAACGAGAATTATCTGGCTTCGATGGACCCATTATCTTTTCTAATGATGGTGACGAATTTATCATTCAATAAATGAAATTAATCTTCTATGTTTAATAGAATTTTGAATATGAAAAACCATTTAGTACATATAGCTACGCTTATCCTACTTAGCTTGGCAATACCGACTGTAATTCAAAGTCAGTCTGCAGATCAGCCACCAAACATCGTACTCATCCTTGTCGATGATGCAGCACTCATGGATTTTGGTTGTTATGGTGGAGAAGCTCAAACACCGAATATTGATGCACTTGCCAATCGAGGGACAGTATTTACCAATTATCACACATCGCCTATGTGTGCCCCATCAAGAAGTATGCTCCTTACAGGTTATGATAGCCACCTTACGGGAATTCCAAACCTACCAATATTCACACCGCCAGAATATGCATCAAGACCTGGCTATCAAGGGACCTTAAATCAAGAGGTGTATACTGTCGCAGAACACTTGAAAGATTATGGCTATCAAAATTATGTCACTGGGAAATGGCATCTCGGACATGAGGACACTAACTTACCGACAAAAAGAGGCTTTGATCGCAGTTACATCTTAGATGCTTCAGGTGCTGACAATTACGAACAAAGACCTTACTTACCAACACAATCAGCAAAGCCGCCTTGGTACAAAGATGGCGAACCAACAGATTTGCCCGATGATTTTTACTCGTCAAAAAATCTGGTCGATGAAATGATTCAGTTTATAAAAGAAGAAGAGCATCCCAACAAACCATTCTTTTCTTTCTTATCTTTTCAGGCGATACACATTCCCATACAAGTACCAAAAGCCTACACCGAAAAGTACCTTGATGTATATAAGAATGGCTGGGATCCCATAAGACAACAAAGATTTGCAAAAGCAAAAGAACTTGGCCTTATCCCAAATGAAGCTCAACTCGGACCGATGCTCCCAGTCCTTAGAAAATGGGATAATCTGAGTGAAGAAGATCAAAAATACATGACCAAAAAAATGGCAGTGAACGCAGGTATGTTGGATGCCATGGATGAACACATAGGACGTTATATTGATTTCCTAAAAGCACAAGGAAAATATGAAAATACAATATTCATCATTACTTCAGACAATGGTCCAGAAGCAAGTTCAGCAGGTGATGTGACTTCTATGAAATTTTGGCTGAAGTCGCAAGGATATCATCAAGACTATGACCGACTAGGCGAAAAAGGCTCTTACGGATATATAGGTCCTGAGTTTGCGAGTGCTGCAGCTTCACCAAGTGCCTTCTTCAAATTCTATGCTGGTGAGGGAGGACTTAGAGTACCTCTTATTTTTTCTGGAAAAGGAATACCAAAGGAAACCTCTCAGCATGCTTTCTCTCTAGTTACTGATATCACTCCTACCATACTTTCTTTAGCTGGAATAGCTGCTCCCAAGGTTCCTACGGCTGGACCCATGACAGGCAGAAGCTTACATAAACTATTGCTAGGAGAACAACAAGAGGTGTATGCCCCTCATGAACCAGTCGGTATGGAAGCTGCTGGACACGGCGCATTGTATAAAGGCGATTTCAAACTGGTTCGAAATGGAAGACCCTATGGAGATGGCCTTTGGCGTTTACATAATTTGAAAAATGACCCTGGAGAAATCGTCGATCTGTCACAAGACGAACCTCAAATTTTCGCTGAACTAATAAAAGATTACGATGCCTATACCAAAAAGTATGGCGTGTTGGAAATGGGGATTAATTACGAACCATTTAATGAGATTCAGGATAAAATGGTGAAGAAGATAGGTAAATCGTTGAGACCTTGGTTTGTGCTTATTGGTGTTGTTTTAGTGTTAGTGTTTGGTTATAGGACTTATAGGCGGAAGGTGGCTTAGATGGATGGACCACCTCGTCAGCCACCAAAGGTGACTGCCACTCCTCCTAGGAGGAGAATTTAAAGTATCATACCAAATTTTACTAAGAGTAATAATGGGAATTTTATTTTCTAGTTAACAAAGCGTGTTTTCGTAATACGACAAAGCAAATTCTCCTCCTCGGAGAAGTGGCAGGCGTTGTAGACGACTGACGAGGTGGTCTTACCCTTAACCAACCCTAATCGTAAAACAGAACATTTTAATCCACCTTCACAAAGCTAGTCGTATGAAACACATCATTCCCAATCAAGCGAATATAATACGCACCATTGTCTAGTGTATTGGTTTGTACATTCAACGCATGCAGTCCTTTTTGATGAAACACATTGTCACGTACAACTCTTACCAATCGACCTTGTTGATCTATGATTTGAATACTGATAGGTAAACCTTTGTCTAATTGAAATTCCAGAAATAGCTTATCATTTACAGGATTAGGAGAGACTGGAAATAATTGACCTTTGGACTCCGGATCTAATTCTGCTACTGCAGTTGTACTATTCCCGAATGAGATTAATTCATCACCTTCTTTGTAATCTGTGAATAGTATTGGTAAATAATACATTTCATCTTCTGTCCGCTCTCCCCAGCTCATAAATTGTGGTGGGTTGTTTGGATTGTTTGGATTGTCTGATGTGTTGTCATAGGTGGCAAAAGCGTGTACTTTAGAACCTGCAGGAGCCACTTTATATTCATTAAAGAAATAAGACCCTTGCCAATTAAAATCCCATTCTGGAATACGGATTAAATTTTCGATAGTGCCATCCGGGTTTTCTAAATAGACAGTCCAATTCTTACCAAGTAAATGCATGTGTGGTGCAATGGCAACCAAACTTAGATCACGTGGTACTTCCCAGATGCCATGAAATTCGAATTCTTCTTCAGGCAGGATGAAAAATTGGCGATTAACCAACACACCTGGCAGTGGAACCATAATGTGAGATTGTAAACTTCTCTCTATCTCCTCAGTGTCATCAGCAAAGAATATATTGACTGTCGATAAATCTGATTCATCTTTAGCCCATGGTGCGTAATGCAATTGCACCGCTATATCTGCACCTGCTTTCAATATCTGTCCTATACCATCAGGATAAATTGTTGCTTGCGAACCTGGGGCGTATCCTTGGAATTGTTTTGCCATTAGCAATTCGATATTATCTGAATCGTCACCTGCAAAACTGCCAAAACCTTCATAGCCATATTCAGGAGTCAAGGCGTCTTGTGCACGAGCAATCCCGTTGGTATCTTCAAAGACTAACGCGTGGTGTACAATCTGTCGATTACCAGCTCTGAATTCTACTGCCTTGACTACTTTATCTTCTGTGAGGCCTGTTGGTAATACAAACCATCTGTATTCATCTTCATTATTGCCTTTGTGCACATGGGCCTGTGCCATTGACAAGACAAGATCAGGTTCTCCAAGAGCTGAACCTTCTGGAAATTCTGGGTACTCTGCTTCTCTGGCTGGGTTGCCTTGAGGTGAACCATTATCTACCCAGTCACCGATCATTTTAATCTCGTCGTCTGTCAAAAATGATTCGCCTTGAAATCTTGAATAACTTGGATCTGGTTGCCAAGGTGGCATATATCGTTCTTCAGTTACTCGTTTTATTGTGGCGGACCAACTTTTTACTTCTTCATAATTGGTAAATGCCATGGGGCCTATTTCGCCATCGCGGTGACAGACACCACATTTATTATAAATAATCTCAGATACCTCTTCAAAGGTCTGTGCACTCATCCCAAACGCAATCAAACTAAAGGAGCAAATAAATAGTAATCTAAAATTTTTCATAGTACTTCAATTAAAGTCCGAATAATGGATGTAGCACCCGATTGATTCAGTCTGCGTGTGATTTACATTGCCGGATTGTAAGTTACGGAGAAAATCATCTAAATCGTGGTTTGTGACAACTCGTCTTCGATTCCCTAAAGAAACATAGGCGTTATCAATTCGTCCTCGATAGAGCACTTCTTCATTTTGATTGACAACGAATACTTCTGGTGTCAGTTTGGCGTCAAGCTGCTTAGCCAGGGATTTGAAATAATCTGTTTGTGTTGGAATATTCAATTTGAAGTCTTTAGTGAAGGCTTCAATCTTATCTGTCTTCGAAGAAAAATTTGGGAATACGCCGACAAAATTTATTTGTTCAGAACTGTACTCTTCGGATAGTCGATTTATGTCATGGACATAATACCGGCAAATCGGACATTCTTCTGACAAGAAAATGTAGACAGTATAGGAATCCTTTTCAATAGGCATTACAGCTGGCTCTGTAACCACACTATGTTGCATAAAGAAGAAAAGTAAAAAGTAGAGCATTAATTCCTATATTCCAACAACAAAATACAACATGGCTTATTCAGAAACAAGAGCAAAATCAGTAATAGCTAAATTGAAGACACTTGGCATCATCAGACCAAAGAAAATGTTTGGGGCACTAGCCATTTATTGTGATGATGTGCTGTTTGCTGCAGTAATGGAAGATGAGTTTTGTTTAAGAGCTAAAAAGCCATCTCTTGAACAGGACTTTTTAGAAAAAGGATTTACCAGACATGTCGTCCCTGGTAGAGATATTAAGATGCCTTATTTTAACGTACCTGAAGATATTGTACAATCAACACCAAAACTACTTAAACTGTGCGATACAGTCATGCATGCAATTAAGGACAATTAATCAATTCACTAATTACAAGTTTCTATGAAAGCATGAAATATTGCTTGTAATTCTACACTAAAACCAGCTGTCAATTCAATTTCTTGACCTGCTTTGTATGTTACATCCTGATTGGTAGATATAAGTCCATCAGATGAAATACTGGTAAACGCTTGATGTATGCCATTCGGAACATTTCCGCTGATTTGCAAAGTATTCGGACATGGACATGGCTCCACTATAATAGTGAATGAACATTGTAGACTTGAATTTAATGAGGCGTCGAAAACCTGGCAAGTTACCGTTGATTGGCCTACAGGAAGTATGCTACCAGAGGGTGGAGAACAGAAAACCATATCAATGCCACAATTATCTGTCGGATTCATAGAAGCTAATGCATCTGCCTCAAAATTGACAACAGCATCACTGCAATTCAATGGATCTGCAGGATACACGAAGACTGGCCCTGTACAACTGACGACAGGATCTTCAGTGTCAGGAATGGTAGAAATGGGTATCGTTTTAGAAACTTCACATCCAATTGCGTCAGTCACTGTCAGACTATACATGCCTGGTGATAATCCAGTAATGTCTTCGGTCGTCGCACCATTTGACCACATATATGTATAAGGAGGTATCCCATCTGAAACTGTGATATCTATAGATCCATCAGATGCCCCTGGACATGATTCATCATTTATAGTCGTGGGGTTAGGATACAATATTGATGGGACGACTTCAATGCCAAATGTACACGTCTGACTTGTATTGCCAGCAAAATCAATGGCAT
>CALLFA010000241.1 GCA_937997635.1 uncultured Saprospiraceae bacterium
GAGCTTCGCGAACGACCCAACAAGCGAGCTAGCGAGCGACCCAACGAGTGAGCTTCGCGAACGACCCAACAAGCGAGCTAGCGAGCGACCCAACAAGCGAGCCCTGCGAACGACCCAACAAGCGAGCCTCGCGAACGCCCCTAAAAGCGCCTCAACAATCAATAAACAAAAGTTAATTCCCAATCGTTATTTAGTAAAGTTGTATCAAAAAAAATCAAAAATCAATCAATCAGCTCTATGTAATCAATAAAGAATACTAACTTAAAGTCAGCATAAGACACAAAATAAAATTACGTTGCATGAAACCTTTAATTAATACGCTATTATTCCTTGCCCTCATCATCATGTTCACACAGTGTAAACCAGCTGATGTAGCAGGAGTATCGTTTACAAAAGAGAACATAAACGCAGAATTTCAAAAAGCGCTGATTACTGCAAAAGAAGGTGATACATTCACGCTCCCTGAAGGCACTTTCGAATTCAAACGAAGCATTTCGCTGAATGACACACCTAACATTTCTATCATTGGAAAAGGAAAAGGAAAGACCATTCTCTCTTTCAAAAACCAGGTAGAAGGTGCAGAAGGGATGTTAATAAAAAATGTAGAAGGGATTACATTGGAAGGGTTTACTATTTCTGATTCTAAGGGTGACGCCATTAAAGTACAAGATTGCACAAATGTCATCATGCGTGACTTAGAGACAACCTGGACCAACGGTAAATTGTCAACTAACGGAGCATATGGGTTATATCCGGTCAGCAGTACAAATGTATTGATGGAAGATTGTGAAGCATCCTTTGCTATGGACGCTGGAATATATGTTGGACAATCAAACAATGTCGTCGTCAGAAATAATTATGTCCATAATAATGTCGCTGGGTTAGAAATAGAAAATACGATTGAAGGAGAGGTTTATGGAAATGTGGCCAAGAACAATACTGGTGGCATGTTGATATTCGATATGCCAGATCTCCCTCAAGTAAATGGAGATCGAATTAAGTTTTATGACAACTTGATGGAAAACAACAATGGAGAAAATTTTGCGCCGAAAGGAATGGTTGTCAGTACAATTCCACCTGGCTCTGGTATGGTCATCATGTCTCATTCTAATATTGAAGCGTACAACAATACCATCAGAGGTCATAAGACTTTAGGGATTGCTGTCAACAGTTGGTTGTTTACCGGCCAACCGTATAAAGACCAAAACTTCGATCCATTTGCAACGAATATTAATGTGCATGATAATGTTATCGAAGGCACTGTCGGACCTGCTGATGCAACAACGGATTATGGTAAATTAATTCACGCTGCTTTAGACGGCAAAGCTTACGATTTTATCATCGACGGTATTTTCAAACCAGGAGAAGATCCTTCCTATTGCTTTAAAAATAATGGTGATGTCAGTTTCGTTAATTTGAATGCTGGTTTAGGTCCAGATCCTGCATCAATACGCAAAAACTTAAATCACGACATGAGTGTCTTTAATTGTGAGCTACCAAATTTTGACACCAGTGACCATGACGCATGGTTGGCTGCAGAGTAATTTTTTAACGTTGATCTAAATTGATCGTTGATATATTTCAACCAATTGTCACCACTTATTGAATTGAGAAAATACATTTTCATTCTTTGTTTTTCGGTGTTGTGTTTAGCTAATTGTACTAAACCATCAACAGGCATTATTATTCCTGACGAACCATTTGAAACACTTTCAGATTATCATTTTTTTGAAGGTAATTTGGCTGATTTATCTCCAGCTGACGGCGTTATTCCTTATGACTTGAACACACCGCTTTTTTCAGATTATTCTCATAAAAAGAGATTTGTATGGATGCCAGAAGGAACATCTGCTTCATATGATACTGATCATGTTTTGGATTTTCCAGTTGGCGCAGTGTTGATCAAAAACTTCTATTACCTAAATGATGAACGTCATCCTGAACAAGGAAAGCGAATGATGGAAACTCGATTGTTAGTAAATCGTGGTGAAGAATGGAGTGCCTATGGCTACACTTGGAATGAAGAGCAAACAGACGCCATTTACGATGTTGTTGGAGACATCAAAGAGGTAACTTGGACCAATCATGAAGGCGAAGAATCAACAGTTGATTACATCATCCCAAATAAAAATCAATGCAAAGGTTGCCACGCTTATGATAATAAATTGCTTCCCATTGGTCCTAAAGCAAGAAACATCAACAAGTCATTTGCCTATGCTGATGGTGAGATGAATCAATTAGAAAAGTGGGAATCTATTGGTTATCTGACTTCTTTAGATCCAGAATCAAATAGACCCCACGTTGCCAATTGGGAGGATGATACTCAATCTCTCCATGCAAGATCGATGGCATATCTCGACATGAATTGCGGCCACTGTCACAATCCAAAAGGTGCTGGACAAACCTCAGGCCTTACTCTTTTAGCTGATTCAGACGTGGGTTTAAAAGTTGGTGTTTTTAAGCCAACAGTTTCTGCAGGTGCAGGCACTGGAGGACACACCTACTCCATCGTTCCAGGTAATCCTGATGAATCCATTATGATTTACAGAATGAAGTCAACCAATCCAGGAGCGATGATGCCCGAATTAGGACGAAGACTTGTTCATGAAGAAGGTGTCGATTTGATTGCCAATTGGATCGAAGAGATGAATCCTTCTCGTTTTGACCAGCCCTTAGACTCATCTCTGAATTAATATTCATCTTTTAGAAATAACATTTCACTTTTTCTTCTAAGTCTTGATTATCAGTCATTTGATTAGAAAATTCTTGTTCAATTAAAAATTTGGGCATCACAAATCTGAGAACTATCAAAGTAAGAAACAACCATTGCTTTTGTAACTATATATCTCAAACGAGTCAATTTATACAGCTATTAAAGACTGAAATCTATTTTATTTTGTCCGAGCGAATGAATTGCAGTCAAAAGTCATCACATGGAAGAAATCGAAATCATACGAGGAATAGACACTGTTTGGGTAGCCATTTGTGCAGCCCTTATATTTCAAATGGAAGGTGGATTTGCATTGCTAGAAGCAGGCTTTATCCGATCCAAGAATGCTATGAGCATCATAGCCAAAGTCATCATTGACATTATTTTCGGAGGTATTGCTTTTTATCTCGTTGGTTTTGGAATCGCCTACGGTGTCTCCAATGGATACTTTGCTTTTGGTACAGGCATTGTCGAAAATGCTGCAATCGAGTTAACCATATCAACCAAATTATTCTGGTTTATTCAATTGGGTTTTGCCATAGCGGCAATTTCCATAGTGTCAGGTGCAGTAGCAGAGCGAATGAAATTATGGGCTTATGCCGCATTTGTCGTTTTATTTTGCGCGGTGCTCTATCCAGTTGTCGCCAATTGGGTTTGGAATCCAGGGGGTTGGTTAGCTACTCGTGGGTTTAATGACTTTGCAGGTTCCGCTGCCGTACATGCGATGGGAGGATTTGCCGCTTTGGCTGCTGCTATCGTCTTAGGGCCTCGCTTAGGAAAATATACCGAAGACGGAAGAATACAGGCCATCCCAGGACACAATCTTCCTTTAGCTGCTGTTGGTGCATTCATATTATGGTTTGGTTGGTTTGGATTTAATCCGGGATCGACCTTGGCAGCAGTAGGTAATTGGGAATTAATAGGCACAGTCGCTACGAACACCTTTTTATCGTCAGCAGCTGGCGGTATCGCTACAATGATTTTTACTCATTTTAGAAATGGTAAAATGGACATTACGATGGTCATTAATGGTGTTTTAGCTGGTCTTGTGGGTATCACTGCTGGATGTAATGTTCTTAGTCCTAACTCTGCAATTATCGTAGGCTTGATTGCTGGTGTTCTTGTGGATGTAGCAGTTATGATGATTGATCGAATGAAAATTGACGATCCAGTCGGCGCAATTGCTGTTCATGGCATTAATGGTCTTTGGGGTACATTGGCTGTTGGCCTTTTTGCAATAGAAGGCGGCCTTTTTACAGGTGGAGGTGGATCGCTGTTTGTCACTCAGCTAATTGGTGTTGTAGCAATTGGACTTTTCGGATTTGTGACAACATTCGCATTATTTACTATCTTGAAAGTAACGATTGGTATTCGCGTAAGTAGAGAAGAAGAATTAGCTGGAATTGATGCAGCGAGTCTAGCATTAGAATCTTATTCTACATTTGAATAAAAGTATATAAACATGAAAAAAGTTGAAGCAATCATTCGTCCATCAAAACTTCACGATGTTCAAGAAGAGCTTAAAAACCGAGACATCCCATGCTTGACTGTTGTGCCAGTAAAAGGCTCTGGCCTACAAAAAAGTTATTCGGAGCAATATCGTGGTGCTAGTCAAACACTCATCTTACAGCAACGTGTCATGATCATCTGTATCATCAGCGACGAGAATTTAGAAAAGTGTATTGAAGCGATAAAGATGTCAGCGGGAACGGGGACAGTAGGGGATGGTAAAATATTTGTATACGACGTACAAGATGCTATTCGAATCAGCACATCGGTAAGAGGAGCTGAAGCAATTAGATAAACAAGAGGTCAGGAGACCTTTTTTCACTTGAGGTCGGGAAAGTGCTACTGATACCTACTACAGTGAGCCAAAGGTTTTTTAACCTCTTGGCGTTTTTTTGTCGGCAGACCTTTTGTTCACTTGAGAATCCTTCACACTCCAAACTGCTGCAGATGATGATCCATATGTTTGGCAAATAGCATATTCCACTCATCTTTAGTCAACTTGCCCATTGCATGAGATTCTCGATTGTGGAAGGAGTCACCACCTAGTTCCAATACTTGATTCATATATGCTTTTAGGCGTTGCTTTTCTGCATCAATGTCCCGGTCATCATTGATGATGAATTCTGGTGCAGTCCTTCCATTTTTCGGATAAGGTTTTGGTCCAACAACAGCAGATTTTGCGACGAGCTTGATCAGAAATCTAGCCAAAGCATTAGGTCGCTTGTGTTTGTCTTCAAGGGTCATTTCATAAGCGACATTGAGGTGGGCGACCATTTGGGCTGCGGTCATTTTTCCCCACTGAGGTTTTGTGTCATTTGTCACTTTGTCTAGTCGATTCAATAAGTTGTTGACTCCTTGTTCTGTGAAAACATTTTCAATTGTCATTGTGTATTAATTAGATGTTTACAAATTGCCATTCATTGCCTACCACATTAAGATAGTGCATAAAATTTACATTCGATAATGTGAGCGTGGCTGTATTTACATTGGGATGAAAATTTACCTCATCGGCATTTTTTATATCTTGATCCAAAATCAATCTTACTTCATTATCCAAATTATTGATCAGTCCAAATGGTGATACCGACCCTGGTGTCAAGCCAAGATGTTTCAGCAATCGTTCTTGTGAAGCAAAACTGAGCCGTTCATTTAGTTGCTTGTTCATTTTCTTGATATCCACTTGCTTTGAGGATTCCAATACAATTAGATAATGTCTTCTACCCTTCTTGTCTCTAAGAAATAAATTTTTACAATGCATACCAGTAATGTTCTCCCAATGTTCATTAGCTTCTTCAACTGTAAATACTGGAGGGTGTACATGCTTAATGTACGTTACATTTATCTTCTCCAAATACGCATATACTTTTTTATCCTCTTCCATTCAAATTAACGTTGGTTAGCCTACATACAATGTGTATATTCAATGATGAATCAGTCTCCTCTATTCGAAAATATTAATCTATTTGAAATTGATCTGCCTTTGCAGAAAATAATTCAAAAAAACAATGACCCCACGTTGAGGACAGACCTCAAGGAAATTGGAAAACTCATTGGTTCTGACAAATTGATTAACCATGGTGTACTTGCCAATAAATACGAACCTATTTTTCATAGCCACAACAGTAAAGGAGAGCGAGTAGACCTCATCGAATTCCACCCTTCTTATCACGCCTTAATCGAAACCGCCATAAACAATCAAATGCATGCAGAGCCGTGGTCGTCGAAAAAAAGTAATGCCCACACTTCCAGAATGGCAAAGTATTACTTGTATAGTCAGAATGAATCTGGTACCTGTTGTCCTGTCACCATGACATTCTCTTCTCTACCCGCTATCCAAAAATACATGGCAAATGCAGATCTATGGGTAGACGGAATTTTATCCAAAGAATACGACTCCCGCAATATTCCATATTATGATAAAAAAGGACTGACCATTGGCATGGCAATGACAGAAAAACAAGGAGGGACAGATGTTCGAGCTAATGAAACAATAGCCAAACCCCTTAGGGAAAGAGGTCGAGGCAAATTATATCAATTGAATGGACATAAATGGTTTTGTTCTGCTCCCATGTGTGATGCTTTTCTAACACTAGCACAAACAGACAATGGCTTATCGTGTTTTCTATTCCCTCGCTGGAAAGAAGACGGTACTAAGAACGACTATCGCATTCAACGACTAAAAACCAAATTAGGCAATAAATCAAATGCTTCATCTGAAATTGAATTTGAAGGTGCACATGCTTGGTTGATGGGTGATGAAGGCCGAGGTGTTTCTACCATTATAGAGATGGTATCTTTGACGCGTTATGACTGCATGATTGGTTCTAGTGCAATTATGAGAAGATCTGTCAATGAAGCCATCCATCATTGCCACTATAGAAGTGTATTTGGAAAAAAATTAATCGATCAGCCTTTGATGCAGCAAGTACTGGGTGATCTCTGTTTAGAAACAAATGCATCCCTTGCAATGACCGCATTTACAGCCCACTGTCTAGACAATCAAGACACGGAAGCTAATCAACTGCTGCTTCGAATTTTGCGTCCTGTGGGTAAATACTATATCACAAAACGAGCAAGTTCTGTTATAGTGGAAGCAATGGAATGCATGGGTGGCAATGGCTACATAGAAGACAGCTTATTCCCAAGGCTTTATCGAGAAGCTCCTGTCAATGCCATCTGGGAAGGCAGCGGTAATGTCCAATGCCTTGATGTCTTTAGAGCATTTTCAAAAATGCCAGAATTAGTAGAGGTGTTGTTAACCGAATTGGAAAAAGTGGACAATATACATTACACAACACGTGTCGATCATTTAAAAAACAACATTTCATCTTTACTTTCCAACCAAGCTCAAGCTAGATTTCTGACAGAGACAATAGCCACATTATTACAAGTCAGAAGTATGGCATTCTTTGGTATGGATGAGTCTGTCTCGCAATATTGCAATGCCAGATTCAGACAACAAACGAACATGTTCGGTAACCCGTTGATTGAACAACCAATGCAATTGATTGATAATACTTACGCCTTTAATTAAGCAAATGGATCACTTATCAAGATTTTTCTCTACACTGTTGTATACGCTATTTGTTTGCTTTTTTATCGCTTGTGCCAACGAGGAGCAAGTCTCATTCGTAGAAAAAAAAGACGTTCAAATCATTAGAGATGTTTGGGGTGTTCCACACATAACTGGAAAAACGGATGCTGATGTCGTTTACGGATTAGCATGGGCACAATGCGAAGATGATTTTGTCACTATGCAAGAACAGCTGATTGCTGGCAAAGGGATGTATGGAGAACTTAAAGGTAAGGATGGCCTAATCTTAGATTTCGCCATCAAATTTATGGGCTTGCGGGAAGAAGTAGACAAAAGATATCCGCAAGATATAAGTAAAGAGCATCTCGTCTTACTTAATGCCTATGTCGATGCAGTCAACACATTCGCACAAAAATTTCCAGAAGAAGTATTGTTGCCAGATGCCTTACCTCTCACTGTCGAAGACATACTGGTAGGCTATTTAATGGGTGTTGCCAATATAGCAGGAGCTGATGCTGAGTTTCAGACAATAATGGAAAATAAGCTTCCAGAAGATCCTCCATCCGGTTCAAATGCAATAGCAATAAGTGGAGACCGTACAGATACTGGGCATACATTTCTTGCTATCAATTCGCATCAACCATTAGAAGGCTGGTATTCTTGGTATGAAGCACACATGCATAGTGACGAAGGATTGAATATTATCGGCGGTACTTTCCCAGGTGGTTTAATGATCTTTCATGGTGTTAATGAGCATTTGGGATGGGCAATGACTGTCAATGATCCAGACGTGACAGATATCTATCGACTAGAGATGAGTGCCAACAAAGAGGACCACTACATGGTGGATGGCAAAGAATTGCCTCTGATTAAAAAGACTTATCGGTCATGGATGAAAGTCGCAGGTCCGATTAAAATTCCAATAAAGCAAAGTTGTTATCAAAGTATATATGGCCCAACATTCAAAACAGATCAGGGCGTTTTTGCTTGGCGGACGAGTGCAGTAAAAGATATACGGGTAAGCGAACAATGGTTTGCTATGAACAAAGCTTCGAATTATTCTGAATTCAAAAAGGCCTTGGACATGCGATTTATTCCCAGTACTAATATTGTGTATGCTGACAAATCAGACACTATATATTATTTAAGTAATGCCAAAATACCCACACGTTCGGACGCCTATAAATGGGATAGTGTTTTGCCAGGAAATACTGAAGCCACAAATTGGAAAGAAGAGTACATTGACACAGACTCCTTGCCTCAAGTCCTAAATCCACCGAGTAGTTTTGTATTCAATACCAACAATTCTCCATTTAACAGTACAGCTCCAGACGATGACCCTGTGGCCAGCAGCAGCAATCACCTGTATGGATTCCAGGGCGAACATCTGTCTAACAACAGAAGTAAGCGGTTTCTTCAATTAATCGGACAATATGACAAGCTGAGCTATGATGACTTTAAGACAATCAAATACGACCTCCAATATCCAGATACGATGGTAACACCACACATCACCAATCTAGAATTGCTGCTAAGTCTTGAGGTGGAGTATAGTGACGGACTTTATGTTGCTAACAACATTTTGAAAGACTGGGATCGCAAGACCACTAAAGAGTCTACAGGTGCAGCATTATTCTTTTTCACTTATGCTGCACTTGAAAAAAAGTTGAAAGAGACTGACCGTTGGGAAAGAGGCGGCACCATAAATAAAGCTGACTGCGAATACGCGATCTATGAAGGTGCAAAAGTCATGACAGAAAAATTTGGCAGACTGGAAGTGCCACTTGGTGACATACAAAAGCACATACGAGGTGACGTCAGTCTTCCTTTAGCTGGTGGTCCTGATATACTAGCAGCGATGTATTGGAAGGAAACCGAACAATTAAATGTATACAAAGGAGTTGCTGGTGAGTCATACATCTCACTTGTCCAATTTACAGATGAAGGACCGATTATCGAAACAGTAAACGCATACGGTTCTTCGGCGGAACCAGACAGTCCACACTACACTGATCAAATGGAAATGTTTGCCAACCAACAATTAAAACCAATGACGCTTGATATGGATAAGGTAGTGGCAGAAGCAGATAGCATTTATCATCCTTTGGTTACCGTTGATTTTAATTAGGTATACCAAAATGAAAATAGTTTGACCGTTTCTTACTTGATCTTTTATCTGTTCTCATCGTTGAAAATACTCGCAAATACCTGCATTCACTGCGTTTTTCGTCTTGACAACAAACAAAACTTCTCTCCTTTTGGTAAAAAAAATATTTAATCGCCTTGCAACCTCAGACATAAGGCACTCGTCTTTAGCTTGATTTTTCATTTTTATAAAAAACATAATACGACCATGAAACAATTGAAGCTATCTACCCTATTATTACTTATTACAACAGGCCTTTGGGCACAGGACAAAACATATAATCTAGATAACTTTTCGAAGCTTTATGCATCCACCAGTGTAAAAATCGAATTGGTAAAGTCTAATGAAAATAGAGCTGAAGTCGAATTTGTAAAAGGAGATCCAGACGACTTCAGATTAAAAGAATCAGGTGACAACTTAGACATATATTGGAAAAGTAAATCTGGTTTTAATTGGGGCAACAAGCGTCAAGCCAATGTGACTCTTTACTATACGGATATTGATAAAATAGATGTCAGTGCAGGTGCTAATGTTTATGGTGACGATGCCATTAAAGCAGACGACTTTGATGCAAATGCTGATTCAGGTGGAAAGCTCGACATTGTAGTCAACGCGAACAAAGTAAAGTCTGAAGTTAGTTCCGGTGGTAATCTAACTATCGAAGGAACTGCAAACACCCTTAAAGTTAATGCGAGTTCTGGTGGCTACTTCGGTGGCAAAAATTTAGAAGTTGCAAAGGTGAATGCAAAAGCGAATAGTGGTGGTGCTGCAAAAGTATGGGCTACGGAGTCCATCAAAGCGTCTTCAAATTCTGGCGGAAGCATATCCTACAAAGGTGACCCAAAAAATACAGACATCAAGAAAGATAAATGGTCTGGTGGTTCTGTATCAAAAATGTAAAGGGCTAAGAACTTGTCACTTGAACTTGTCACTTGCACTTGTCACTTGCACTTGTTACCTGAACTTGTCACTTGAACTTGAACTTGTCACTTGCAGCCCCCAAACAGCCCCCAAAATGTGTCGCCCTCCATAAGCTTTTTCACATCTAAGCATTTCTTAACAGTTCGCTAAGATAAAAAGCTCAACAAAAGGAGCATTTGCGAGTTTAACAGGAAATATTCTTGAAGCTATGATCAGAATACTCCTTATTTGTTTTGCCTTTGCAACGGTTTTATCAAGCTGCCAATCACAGATCCAGTCTTCTTCATTGTCTGATGAAGTGATCCTAGATAATTTGAAATTACTTGTTTATGGAAAAGGCGCATTAGATGATAAAGCTGCCCTAAAAGCGCTAGACAGCAATTGGGAGGATGGGATGATTGCTCCTCTGGTAGAAGTCCAACGAATGAGTTCCGATAAAAAATTACTTAAAGACATCAATTCATTGTTGCGTCATAAGACTGGAAAAAGATACAGTCAATTCTTTGAATGGATGAGGTGGTTGTGGGAAGAAAAAATCCAGAATGAGCCATATTACTTCGCATTCAAATCAGAATTATATAAACACATTGATCCAAAATTCTTTAATTATTTTATTGATAGAGCAGGAGAATCAGACATCATTCTTGAAGAAATTGTTTGGGGAGGTGTAGAGCAAGATGGGATACCTCCACTGCGATATCCAGTTCTTAAAAATCCTGATGCCGCTGACTATTTAGATGACTCTGATATTGTCTTTGGAGCCTACATCAACGGTGTTGCCAAAGCATATCCTAAACGCATACTTGCGTGGCATGAGATGTTCATAGATGACTTTGGCGATGATACCGTTTGTGGCGTTTATTGCACGCTATGTGGTACAGTCATCGCTTACAATATGACGCATGATGGCATCAAACACCAATTAGGTACAAGCGGATTTTTATACAAGTCTAACAAACTGATGTACGACAAGGCCACGCAAAGTCTTTGGAACACTATAGAGGGCAAACCAGTGATGGGTCCCCTTGTCGGCAAAGGAATTGAATTAGACGTCTTCCCTATTGTCACGACTACTTGGGGCGAATGGAAAGCATTGTATCCCAAAACCAAAGTACTGTCCTTGAATACTGGACATAATCGCGATTACGATGAAGGTGCTGCTTATCGCGAATATTTTGCAACGGATGAATTGATGTTTCCTGTTCCAGAACTCGATAAATCCTTATACAACAAAGATGAAGTACTTATCACGAGATCAGAAGGCTTCAGAGATGATCCACTTGCTATTTCGATTAAATACCTAAAAAAGAAAAAGTGGCACCAAAATAAAATTGGCGATACCAATATTCTGGTCTTAGCTGATAAATCTGGGGCTGCTAGAGTCTATGATCGCAAATCATTCAACTTTGATAGTTTCAAAAAAGGAAAACTAGTAGATAGTAACGGGAATACGTGGAAGCAAACAATTGATAATCTGACTGGCCCAAATGGAGAGATATTGGAACAATTGCCGTCGCACAATATGTTTTGGTTTGCATGGTTCAATACGTATCCAGAAGCTCGATTGATTAAATAAGCATTGTCTTATTTGTTAACCAACACCGTCTTTAATCCAATTTTGTCATTTGAAATAAACCTCATTTTATAGAATCCATTATCTCTTATGACGATTTCATCAGAATGAGATACTGAGTTAATCGTTTGAATGAGTTTCCCAGCAACATCAAATATCTGGAGGGAAAGCTGAGACAAGCCTGATGGTAGTTTTAGCTGAAATTGTCCTCGACTAGGATTGGGATAGACTTCGATTTGCTGCAACACAGGATCCAAAGTACTGCTTGTAAAATCTGTTGCAATCTCTACTTGCATATCTTCGGTTGCATTAACTAGCATTTCTATTGCTTGCTCGCCTTGTTGAACAGTTATTTTATAGTCTCCTTTATAGGCTCTTGTTTCAAACATACCATCATCATTTGTCACCCCTATTTCAGTGGTCCACCATTCATTAAACACTTTATTGATGAATGCTTCTCCAGATGGTTTTAACGACCAGTCTGATCTGAATAAAGGCGCATTATTTTTCCAATGATTGTTGTCCCAGAATCCCCACATGATGAAAGACTCAACAGCAGGATGAGAGAATATCATTGTCAGAAAATCTTCAAGATATTTTGCTTGTGTTTCTTCGTCTACAGATGGCTCAATGTCGTATTCAGTTATTTTAAAAGGCACATTATATCGTTCATAAAAATCATCTAATGTTTCTTTTATTTTGATAATTGATGTAGGTATCGAACCAATATGACACTGAAATCCAATGCCATCAAATGGTGTTGCACTAGCTGCCATTTCGTCCAAATAACTTTTATATCGATCAATTACCGCAACTGACGAACCACCACCTGAAAGTGTGATAAAGTCATTGATATAAAACTCTTTCTCTGGTGCCAATGCTTTTGCTTCAGCTAAAATTTCAACATACAATTCACGACCAGTTTCATAGTTTGGGTTTCTACTAAATGAAGATTCCAAATCTCTATTTGTCGTCAATTCATTTAAGATATCCCAATCATTAATCACATCTCCAAGCACTGGACTAGGCAACATACTCTCAAGTCGATTATTTATCCTGCCTTTAATGTAATCAATACTGTTTTGATTGCGCTCAATGTCATCCGGCATATTATCGAAGCCGGGCCATACAAGGACATGGCCTCTCATTTCGATATCTCTATCAGCCAGCCACTGTACACCCGATCGGATTTCTTCTGGTGTACCAATCCATTCTTCTTCCCAGCCGTCCCACTTGAGAGCATTTTCATTGACACCAATATTGAATCCATGCCCGTTGCCATCAAGATTTGTTATTTTATCCAGATACGTTTGATTAAATGTTCTGTTACCAGGAAATCTGGACAT
>CALLFA010000242.1 GCA_937997635.1 uncultured Saprospiraceae bacterium
AAAAAAATGGGCAGAATATTTTACAACCCTGCCCTTTGGAATAACACAAATGGTTATCCCGAAACTACCTTAGTTTTTTAAGAGGTATTAACGCCTTATAGATCTTAATCGGTTACATACATTGTAAAGACTCTATGAAAGGAGGAAAGGTTGCTAAGGATTGATAATTAATAATTTTTTTGTTAGAAGACGTTCTCCATATGCATTATCTACTGCATATACGTAGGTGCCCTTTTGTAAAAATCCTAGGTCTACATCTACAACACCATTTTGATCTACTGAAAAGGATTCAGACCAAATCGACTTTAAAATTGTATTGAACACTCTGATTGTATATTTACCTTCTGGATATCCATAAAAATCAAATCGCACTGGACCGATAGAGGGATTCGGATAAGCTGCTAGTCCTTTGCGCTCATCAAATGGTTTTGCATCTCCAAAAAATGACTTGTCAATTTGATACGCGACTTGCCTCACATCACCGTAATCATCTGTCTCGACCATTGCCAATGGAATTTTACTGACCGAGCTATAATAGTGGTAGGATATATCCCTTGTTTCTTGTGGAGTTATTTGTTGATTTAAAAAGTTTCTATTGCCAATGGAACTTTCAAGACCATCTTTGATCGCCACGTAAGTTATAATTTCTCTTCGGTCTATTTTCAATCGCAAGACATCTTCCTTTGACATAGGTAAAATAATAGAGCCCCATGCATCCACTTCGTAAACGACAGAAGTTTCTCGAATGACGTTTATGGAATCAGGTATTTCTACCAAAGAGTTCAACATTTCAAAAGACAGATCATTTGATGCGTAACTCGTCGTTTGCTCGTACTCTTGTCCAAATGAATCTCCATAACCAAATGTCTCATTCCGAAAAAATGCAGGTTCAGAAAACCGACTTACTTTTGGTTCTCCTTGTGAAAATTGCTGAGAGTCATACTGACCAATAATTTTCAAATCCGTATCAAACCAATGCAACAAGAAAAGAGGACTTCCATTTTGCATCACAACCATATCCGCTCGATCGCTCAAACCTCCAGGAGAATTGAATGTTACTTCATCAGAATATGGTGATGTTAATTGACTAAAATCCCACAACTGATTTTCTCCTCCATCTCCCAGTAAAATCGATGGTTTTCTGTCAGTCTTATAATGAATCGTGTCGCCAAAATCAGGCAATGAGCTTTGATCTACAACGATCTGTGATGTAGCCAGCACTGGGCCTAAAATGCAAATTATATGAATGATCTTTCGTAACAAATGGTGCGGCAAAATCCTGCGCAAGATATATGTTTAACTACGTTATATGTCCTAAAATTATCTTAATAGGCAGAAATAATAGATTAGAACACAACAAAAACGAATAATCAACCCAATTGTACGCGTTTCGTCGCCATTTTATGTAATTGTTCGTCATGACTGACCAAAATAACTGTCAATTGATCTTTTTCATTTTTCCGTTGTATTGCTCTAATTATCAGCTGCTTAGATTCTTCATCAACGGCATTAGTTGCTTCATCCAATATTAAAATCGGTGCATTATGATAGAATGCTCTCGCAAGCGCTACTCGTTGCTTCTGGCCACCGCTCAAGCGAGAACCTCGATCTCCAAGCATTTGCTTCAGTCCCATAGGTAGAGAGTGTATAAATTCCCAAGCATAGGCATCTTCAAGGGATTGTTTTATCCTTTTCTCATCTTTTGCCTTCCCTAAACAAATATTATCTTCTACAGTATCGTGCAAAATATTGACTTGTTGATCAACATAAGCCATTTGTTCCCTATACGTACTTAAATCAACTTCAGGTAAAGCAATTTGATCAATGAGGATGTTCCCTTCAGTTGGTTGTAAAAATTGTAGCAGCAGTTGTAAGATTGTCGTTTTACCAATTCCAGAAGGTCCTTCAATACTGACTATATCCCCTTTGTTAATACTGAAGTCTACACCGCTTATGACCTCCTCAAGACCGTCATCATGTTTGAAACTGACGTGTTCAAATCGAATAGAATCTGTGAAAGTCTTCATAAGGGTTTGGCCCGAATGTTCGACTATTGGAATTGTATACACCTCATTTATTCTCTCTAAAGCACCCATGCCTTTCTGAATCGTGTAAAAGGCAGTGGCAAAACTTTTTGAAGGTTCAATAATCTGAAAGAAAGCAAATAGAAAAGCAAAAAAGGCTTCAGGGCTCATTTTAGCACTGAAAACTTCTCTTGAACCATACCACAACAAAACAGCTACTATGGTCACTCCCAAAACCTCAGACAGTGGTGATGCCAAGTCTCTTCTGCGCAATACTTTATTGTACATAGATGTAAAGCTCTCGTTGAGATGATTAAATCTTTTTCTGACGAATGAATCAGCGTTATAACTTTTAATAACCGAATGCCCACTGACACTTTCATCTACTTGTGTACTTATGTCAGCCAGATATTGCTGGGCCTCCTTTGACTCCTGTTTAAGCCCTCTAGAAATACCACCGATGATCACTACAGTAAATAAGAGCAATATGAATACAAAAAAACTTAGCCTTGGATTCAAGTAAAGCATAAAACCAATGCAGCCAATCATGATTAACGGAGACTTAATAATTGTCTCTAGAGAATGCCTGAGCATCCATTCTGTCTCTTGAACATCAGTCAACATACTTGCGATCAAGTTTCCTTTCTTAGTTCTTTTCAGTGATTGTAAACTGAGTAGATTGTATCGATCAAACAATGCCAATCTCATGTCCTTCACCCAGCCATTGCGAATAGGCGTCATGGTATACATCGCCAGATAACGGAAAATATTTTTTAAAAAAAAAATGACAATAAACAGCATACAGACCCACAACACAGTCTGCCGCTTCCCGACAGCATCTATAGTTTCTTTCACCTTCCAATACAATTGCTGTTCTAGTTGACTTGCGTTTGCATTAGCTGCACCTGTACCTGCGTCAAAAAGCAATTGAAAAAAAGGAATTATCATTGGAATACTCACTACTGTAAACACAGCTGCAAGCAGATGAAAAAGGGCAACAATAAGTAGGGATTTCCGATACGGAGAGATTGAAACAGGCAGTTGTTTAAAAACCTTTAGCACTATTCAATGTCAAAGTCATTCATGAAACTCGTATCAAAATCACCCTTAATAAATTTTTCATTGCGCATTAATTGCTGATGAAAAGGCACGGTAGTTTTGATTCCTTCTACAATAAATTCGTCAAGTGCTCTTTTCATTTTGGTGATACACTCCTCTCTCGTCCGCGCACGACAAATCAATTTGGCAATCATCGAATCGTAATATGGCGGAACGGTATACCCAGCATAAGCATGTGTATCAACCCTAACCCCTTGCCCTTTGGGCGTGTGAAATGAAGAAATGTAACCCGGACTTGGGCGGAATCCATTATAAGGATCTTCTGCATTAATGCGACACTCTATCGCGTGCATTTTAGGTTCGTAATTCTTGCCTTTAATTTCTTCTCCAGCAGCGACCTTAATTTGTTCTTTGATCAAGTCATGTTCTATGACCTCTTCTGTAACTGGGTGTTCGACTTGGACTCTCGTATTCATTTCCATGAAATAGAAATTTTTGTGTTTGTCCACTAAAAACTCTACTGTACCAAGTCCTTCATATTTAATTGATTTTCCAGCTTTTATGGCTGCGTCTCCCATTTTCTTACGAAGAGGTTTGGTCATAAATGGCGATGGACATTCTTCCACTAATTTTTGATGCCTTCGCTGTATTGAGCAATCACGTTCAGATAAATGAGCAACATTTCCTTTTTGATCACCAATGATTTGGAATTCTATATGTCTAGGTTCTTCAATAAACTTTTCAATATATAAGCCATCATTCCCGAAAGATGCAGCGGCTTCTTGTTTTGCTTTATCCCAACTGTCTTCAAATTCTTCATCATTCCAAGCAAGACGCATTCCTTTACCACCACCACCAGCTGTTGCTTTGATGATCACAGGATAAGTTATTTCGTTGGCGATCTCTAAGCCTCTCTTTGCATTAGCAACGAGTCCTTTTGATCCAGGTATGACTGGTACTTTAGCCTTTATCATTGTCGCCTTAGCAGTTGCTTTATCTCCCATTTTACGAATCATGTTCGCTGAAGGGCCAATAAACTTAACATTGTATTCAGCACATATTTCTGCAAAGTCTGCATTCTCCGAAAGGAAACCATAACCAGGATGTACGGCATCGGCATTGGTGATTTCTACCGCTGCCATTATTTTAGAAATATTCAAGTAAGATTCTGCAGAAGAAGGCGGACCGATACAAACAGCTTCATCAGCAAAACGCACATGTAAACTTTCTCTATCTGCTGTGGAATACACTGCCACGGTCTTGATGCCCATTTCTTTGCACGTACGAATGATCCGTAGAGCAATCTCTCCCCTATTGGCGATTAAGATTTTTTCAAACATAAGTTGGGTTTTTATCCATTGGGGTCAACCAGAAATAATACCTGATCATACTCCACTGGCGAAGCATCTTCTAAAAGAACTTTGACAATTTTACCACTAACTTCACTTTCTATCTCGTTGAACAACTTCATGGCTTCTACGATGCAGACGACATCTCCTTCATTGATGACATCACCTACTTTCACAAAAGCTGGTTTATCTGGAGCTGAAGATCTGTAGAATGTACCGACAATCGGTGATTTTACTTCTAGTAGATTATCTGTGTCCGCTGATTCAGGTGGTGTAGATGATGATGTTTGGGCAATTGCAGGTGCAGCAGCTGGCGTTGGCGCAGCAGCAGCCATAAGCGGAGCCTGAGCAATGACTGTTTGCTCTTTGTTGTATGTATTTGAACGGATGGTTAATTTGAGATCACCGTCTTCCAATTTAAATTCAGCCAACTTGTACTCATCAATTAATTTGATAAGCTCCTTGATATCTTTTACTGTCATGACAGACTATTTTACACGTTCGATATAATTACCAGTAGCCGTTTCTATCTTCACTTTATCACCTTCATTAATGAAAATGGGTACTTTGATTTCTGCACCTGTTTCAATTTTGGCAGGTTTGGTCACATTGGTAGCTGTGTTGCCTTTGGCTCCTGGGTCGGTTTGAGTAATTTCAAATATTTCGTATTGAGGCAATTCTATTGACAATGGAATTTCTTTATCGGCGTGATACAGAATTTCTATTTGTGCCCCTTCTTTTAGAAATTTAGAATTATCAATTAGCTTTTCTTCTATCGCCACTTGATCATAGGTTTCATTATTCATAAAATGAAATCCAGTATCGTCAGAATACAAGAATTGAAAGATTCGTCTTTCTACTCTTACCACGTCAATTTTGTGACCTGCTGGAAAGGTATTGTCCACTACTTTTCCATTGGTCAAAGATTTCAACTTGGTCCTCACAAATGCAGGACCTTTACCAGGTTTAACATGAAGAAATTCAACCACTTTGTATACGTCGTGGTTGTAATTCATGCATAATCCATTTTTAATGTCAGATGTACTTGCCATACTGTTTCAGCTTTTATAAATTTTAATTAGAGTCGTATGCCCAATCCAATAAAATGGAGCCCCATGTAAATCCACCACCAAAAGCAGTAAGTACTATTTTGTCTCCTTTCTTGAACTTAGATTCAAACTCCCATAAACATAAAGGTATTGTGCCATCAGTTGTGTTCCCGTATTTATCAATGTTAACAACTACTTTATCCATCGGAAAATCCAGCATAGATGCAAGTGTGTTGATGATACGGATATTTGCCTGATGAGGCACTATCCAATCTATTTCGTCTTTAGTTAAATTGTTTCTTTCCAGTAATGTGGTCACTGAGTCTTTCATTCCAGAAACAGCTGCCTTAAATACTGGTCTTCCAATCTGAGTGACAAAGTGCTCTCTTGCAGCTACTGTTTCTGCACTTGCTGGTTTTAACGAGCCACCAGCTGTTTGGTATAAATACTCCCTTCCAGAACCATCTCCGCCCATGACAGCGTCTCGTATTCCGAGATCTCCTTCTGAGGGTTCAAGTAAAACCCCACCACCACCATCACCAAATATGATGCATGTTGATCTATCAGTATAATCGACAATGGATGACATTTTATCAACACCTAAGACTATGACTTTTTTATAGGCCCCTGTTTTTATAAACTGAGCTCCTGTAAATAAAGAGAATACAAAGCCAGAGCAAGCTGCACTTATATCGTAAGCAAACGCATTATTTATGCCGCACTTACTGCAAATGGTATTAGCCCCATCTGGAAAATTCATGTCAGATGTCACCGTCGCTAAAATAACCAAATCAATCTCAGATGGATCAGTGCCTGATTTTTCTAAAAGTCCTTTGACAACTTCGACCCCCATATCTGTAGTTGCCTTACCTTCTCCTTTAAGAATTCGGCGTTCTTTTATACCAGTTCTACTGACAATCCACTCATCAGAGGTATCCACCATCTGTTCCAGATCGTGATTAGTGAGTACGTCATCGGGAACATACCCGTGAACGGCACTTATAGAGGCATAAACATCAGACATTCAGACACTTTTAAAATGAATCGAAATGCAAGGTATAAAAATGTTGATGACTCTTTGTTTTCAAAGATAAGAGAAAAACCAAACTATTTTTATATTAATTATTATTACAATATGTAATTAATTGAATAACAGCAATTTTAACATTAAACTAATCGTAAATGTAATTCATACCCTATTCACTAGCCCATTTTCAACAGTTGGTACAATAATTGGATATGTAACAACAGATAATCAATGTTTTATAAATAACTACAAACCATTATCTGTTATGAGATACATACTAATTGCAATCACTTTTATTTTTAGCACCTCTTTAGATGCTACACCAAAGGCTACAGACGGTAATGGTGTTGTTTTTTACTCTGCAAGTGTTGATGAAGCCAAATCCTTAGCAGGCTCTATGGGCAAATTGGCATTCATTGAATTCTATGCGACGTGGTGTGGTCCATGCAAATGGATGGATCAAACGACATTTGCAAATGAAACCGTTTCAACCTTATTGAATGAAAATTATATAGCCATTAAGGTAAATATTGATGAATTTGACGGATATGAAGCAAAGGAAAAATATAAAGTGTCTTCATTACCAACAATGATCATTTTCAATTCAAAGGGAAAGATGGTAGATAAAATAGAAGAAACATTGGCTCCTTCCAAGATGGTCCAGATTCTTGAAAAACACGATAAGAAGTCAAATCGGACTGTCATTCGGCATAAAACAAACAGTTCTCCAACTAAATTAAGCCCGTATCGCGAGAGAACTCGTCCTGCTAGAACAGTACATAATACTGTCTCTTCGTCATCTAGATACACTACCAGTACACCTGTGAGACCAGATAAATATAGAGTGTGGGTAGGTACATTCCGCGATGCAACTAGTGCTCATAATTACAATCAAGTCTTAAAGCAAACATTTTTGGATCCCATTTTTGTCGTCAAAGATATTGTATCGGCAAATGTCATCTACAAAGTATACATGGGTGAATTTCAAACCCGGAGTGAAGCAGAAGATTACCAACGGATTCTCAAAAATGAATTTAATATAGACGGAAAATTGGATTGATTCCTTTGCACAGCAGTTCTTCTAAAATCCGTTATGACTTGAATCTGTCAAATTGAAAGCAATGGCTTTCCTTCTAATGCTTGCAGATAGAGAAAGCCAAGAATAGCTATGTATGCTAATGTAAAGATTGCTACAGCTACTACATGTACTTTCCTGCTGAGCTTTTCTTTAATAAAATAGCTCACAAGCGGTATGACTTGCAAGGCATGGAGACCAAAAAAATGGGCGACACGCAAATCACCACCCTCCTGACTCCAATTAAAGAAAGGAATTCCTTGTCCACCATCAAGCACCCCAATGCTGTGCTGATTATTAGCAATCATTTGTCCACCTATCCAGCTCGAAATAAGAAAAACAACAAAGCCTAGGATAATACCTAAGCGATAAGTGGCGTGTGTATTTGTCTTTCCAATTAAGTATAGCAGTAACATCCAGATTGACAACACTGTTGATGTACCGATGCCTATTCCCATCAAACCAAATAAGATCCCATCTAAAGGTGTAGCCATATTGAAGTGAGAAGGCACTCCACGAAATGCTTGAAATAAAATAATGATAATCTCAACAATCATAACAATTGATGTGACCCTAGAGATAATTTTTGCAGATTTGGTGTAGTTCAACTTGAGATCTTGTAAAAACCACGCAATTGTCCAGACGAATACGGCGATTGAAAAACAAAATTTCATTGGTTTGAGCCACGGATTTATGCCGGTGACCAATCGATTATCAATCATCATTGGAATCAAAAGAATAAAGCCGGTTATCAACATCATGAATCCCAACCTATACAATAGTGGATCTCGACCAAAAATTTCAGCTAAATATTTAGAAATTCTCATGGAGCAGTTTTTTTGTACTTATTGCGCGAATCAAGAGATACATCAACAATCCAATTGGCCCAAACATAAGCGTGAAGAAAAAACAGGGTATCAAGAACCATTTGTTCACTCCTTTCTCTTTTGAATCTCTGAACTGCCAATAGCCCAGCCACAAATCGAAGGCTAGATAATGTATCCATCCCGCCAATAAGGCATGTTTATTTTGGAACAATTTTGCCAATTCATCCAAAGAATCAAAACCACCTTCTGCATCTCCAAAAAAAACAATGACTAAGTA
>CALLFA010000243.1 GCA_937997635.1 uncultured Saprospiraceae bacterium
AATATTAAACCTTCTTCTTTTTTTTCTAATGAAACTTCCTTTACAAACCAAGGGGATGGGAGATTTAATCCCAGTTCACATAATTCTTTCGTATCCATGTGCGAAAATACAGAAACCCACTAAATTCGGCTAAGAACCAAAGTTTTTCCATAATAGTCCAATTATTAACATTCCAACGCTTATTTCATCATATCTAGTATTGTTGCGGTGAAAGAGAAAACAGTATTAATTGATATTTCCTGTCTTTAGTAGCTTCCACTTATTATGTGTTATAACTTATAGGTTTTCAGGACTTTAATTTGAATAAACCACCTAAAGATTATATTTTTGCACTCCTTGAAAAACAAGCTGCCTAAACCTACTTTTAAAGGTCTAAACGCTTGTTAATCAATTATTTATAGACATATTCAAAGACTAAGTTCTTATGGCATTAATAGGAAAAATTCGTAAAAATTTCTGGTTTGTACTGATTTTGCTCGGTTTAGCCCTTGCAGCATTCGTAATTATGGACGTTAGTTCGGCTGCTGGATTAGGTGGTGGACAGACGAATCTGAAACTGGGAGAGGTAAATGGACAAGAAATCAGCTATCGTGACTTTCAGCGTACAGAGCAAATATATTTTGGCAATCAAGGTGATCCTTATCAAACAAGGGAAAATGTTTGGAATTACTACGTAGAGAAATCGATTATTGACAAAGAATCAGACAAATTAGGTATTGATATCGCTAGAGATGAGTTGATGGATCTTCAATTTGGTAGTGTCATGAGTCCAATAATGTTGCAAAACTGGACGAGTCCTCAAACTGGGCAGATCGACAGAAACCAGTTAAATTCATTCAAAACTTCTATTGAAAATGGTGATGAATTAGACCCTCGATTTAGAGAATTTTGGGGTGAGCAAGAAGAGCAAATTGTAAAATTTCACAAGCAAAACAAAATTAGCAACTTAGTATCAAAAGCAATCTTCACACCTGCTTGGATGGCAGATGGAGCTTACAAAGAGCAAAATGGATCAGTCGATTTTGATTATGTCAAAGTACCTTTCGATAAAATAGATAATTCACAAATAACCTTAGAAGATTCTGACTATACTTCTTATTTGAAAGCGAATAAAGATAGATACACGAATGAGGAGGAAACAAGAACAATCGAGTACGTGGCGTTTGATGTCAACGCTACAGAAGAGGATCGTACCAAGTTATTTAATGAAATGACTGAGCTTAAAAATGAGTTTGCCACAACTGCAAACGATTCTTTATTTGCATTAAATAACTCAGGGTTCTATAGACCTTTCTATTATTCTGATGCACAGTTAGATGAAAACTTTTCTCAGAGCATTAAGGATGCACTTAGAACAATGGATACAGGTTCGATTGTAGGTCCATTAGAAGAAAGTGGGTTTTATAGGAATATAAAATTGATAGACAAAAGAGTGGTTCCTGATTCAGTCAAAGCGAGGCATATATTGATCCAAGGTGCTAATGCTCGAACAACTGCAGACAGTCTACTTGGAGTGCTCAGAAGAGGAGCAGAACGTTTTGATTCCCTAGCAGTTAAGTTTAGTGCGGATCCAGGTTCTAAAAACAAAGGAGGAGATCTCGGTTACTTTGATCAAGCCAGAATGCTTTTGCCGTTTACAGAAGCGTGTTTTTATGACGGAAAAACTGGAGACTACACAATCGCAACAACAACTGTAGGGACTCACCTCATCCATATCCAAGACCAAAAATTCATAGACAGAGAACCAAAATATAAAGTTGCGTTTATCAATAAACCCATCATACCTTCGACGGAGACTCAAGACAGAATCAATGAAGAAGTTGCAGATTTAGTGGCAAGTCATCCTTATTTAGATGATATGATCAATGTCATTTCTCAAAGAGATGATGTTTCCTTTGATAGAGTATCTAACATCAAGGCAAATGATTATCAATTTGCTGATCTTGATGCAGGCAATACATCAAGAGACATCATTAGATGGGCATTTGATGGTGGTACAGATACCAACGATATGGCTCCAGACGTCTTTATTTATACGGAGCCAAATCTTTTCTACAATAATAAATATGTTATCGCTGGTTTAAAATCAGTGGAACCGAAAGGCCTTCGTTCAGCAGCTAGTGCAGCAAACGAATTGGCACCATTGATTAGAAATGAGAAAAAAGCTGCCATAATAGCTGGCAATCTTAACGGCAAGTCTTTACAAGCTGCTTCAGCAGAATATAATGTTGCCATTGAATCTGCTAATGGTGTTGGATACAATACTAGGTTTTTGCCAATCATTGGTAATGAGCCTAAAGTAATGGCATCAGCTATTGGTTCTGCAGTAAACAGTAACAATGTTGTTATTGGAGATTCAGGCGTATTTATTGTTACGCCGACGAATAGGACTGAAGCAGGAGCTGCACCAGATTTACCAGCATTCCGTAAATCAGATGCAAGCACAGCTAGAACTAATGTATCTCAGAAATTGATGGATTCATTACGTAAGCTTGCAGATGTTTCTGATAGTCGTTTTACGTTCTTTTAAGCATTTGTCTACATAGCTTCAGTTACTGACTTAATAAACAAGCAAGTTTGCCCGTTGTATCACTACGATGTATAAAGTAAGTGTATTTGTTCTTATTACTTCTATTGGATTAGCTGCTTGTGCAAGTAATCAAAAGAAAACGACTTTTGAAGAGAATGGTTTCAGCTACACTTACTTTATCGATTCAGATAATCAAAAGCAAGGCAAACAAACCGTCATGCATCCTGATGGTTATGTGTTTGAAGAATCAGAGTATAAAAACGACGAGTTGCATGGAAAGCGGTACATCTATTTCCCTTCAGGTAAAAAAGAAATAGAAGAGAATTACAACAATGGATTATTAGAAGGTCTGTATAGATCTTACTATCCAGATGGTCAAGTGAAGTACGAAACCAACTATACAGAAAACATTCTTCAAGGATTGTACATACAGTATTTCACTAATGGAAATATAAAGGAAAAAGTAAGCTTTGAAAACAATGAAGAAAATGGACCATTTGTTGAATATTTCGAAAATGGAAACAAGAAATGGGCTGGCACTTATAAGAATGGAGACAATGAGGTAGGTTTATTACAGAAATACGATGAATCAGGTCAGCTAATTCGTAAACTTATGTGCGATGACAGTTCCGTTTGTACAACCATATGGACAATAGAAGATGAAAGCCAATAGCAGTATTACGTTTATTTTTATAGTATTTATTGTTTGTCAACTTGGGGCGCAGATTGGTGGTCAAGAATCTTTTGAGTTTTTAGCGCTTACACAATCATCCAGAAATACTGCACTCGGTGGTCAATTAATTAGTGTCAAAGACAATGACATCAGTTTAGCATACAGCAACCCTGCTACGCTTAATCCCGACATGCATAAACAACTCAGCATGAATCACAATTTTCATTTTGCTGGGATCAGTCATGGTTTTGCAAATGCAGGATATCATCATGCTGGCATAAACACAACTTTCCATCTTGGATTCAATTACATTGGGTATGGAGACTTTGTTAGAACTGATTTTTTAGGGAATGAATTAGGTCAATTTAATTCTGGTGAAGTTGCAGTCACTATTGGTGCAGGGAAACAATTGAATGAACGCCTCCGAGCAGGGGTGAATCTTAAGTTTGCCAATTCTTCTTTTGACATTTATCGCGCTTCTGCGATAGCTGGAGATATAGGTCTTTATTATGAGAATCCTGAGCGAGAATTTAGTGTAGGCGTTGTGGCCAAAAACATAGGCGCGCCGATAACTAACTTTACCACACAAGGCGAATCACTGCCATTTGATTTTCAAATAGGCCTTTCAAAACGATTGAAACATTTACCATTGCGATTATCTGTAACAGCGCATCAACTGCATAAATGGAATATACGGTTAGATGATGCAAACAACACCAATACGATTACATTTCTAGGACAAGACCCAATAGAGCAAAGTAGTTTGAGTAAAGGCATAGATAATTTTTTCAGACACTTTGTATTCAGCGGTGAATTTTTGATAGGTGAGCAGGAAAATTTCAGGTTGCGCTTAGGGTATAATCATTTGAGAAAACAAGAGCTAGCAGTCTCAGAATTTCGATCACTTGGCGGTCTTTCTTTTGGACTAGGATTCAACGTGCGCAATTTTCGATTTGATTATGGTGTCGGTTATTATCATCTCGCAGGAGCAACGAATCATTTATCACTCTCGATCAATTTAGCTTCGTTGGGTAAAAAGATATAAGTTGCTCGGACGCCAGACGACTCAAGAAGGCGCCAACCGCCCTAACAAAATCAATACAACACCAAAAACGTACCTAAGATGACTTCCGTATTTCCTCCTACAAACTGAACGTTCGCTCGATAAGTATACACGCCTGCTTCAACATAATCATTGTTGAATTTCCCATTCCAGCCAGAAGATAAATCATTGATTATCATTTGTTCATTGCTGAATACTTGATTCCCATATCTATCAAAAATGGACAAGTCATTTATCATTCTTACGGCAAGGGGATTGCCAAAAATTGAAAAGAGTTGATTGGCTTCAAGGGTACTATTGGGTTTAATGGCGTCTGGTATATATAGTGGCTGGCCTTCTAATACAACAACTGACAGCGTATCTGTGTCTCGACATCCATCAAAGTTCACAGCATCAAGGATGTAATCGAATGATTCCAGAGGCCTAAAACTGAAGTTTGTACAGTCGGGACAACTGTTATTGGGTATGCTGTTCCAGTTGAATGTTTCAATCTCTGTGGTGGCTGAGATGGAAACAGTTATAGATTCTCCTAAATTAACAGGCTCAGTTGTCCCGATACTTAATTCAAAAAGGTCATCGGTTACATCGAGTTCGACAACTTGAGTGGCAAAACAACTGAATCTATCTTCAACACGAATTTCATAGGTACCGACTTCCAAATCAGTTGCTCGTGTTGAAAAAGGGTTGTCATTTATAAACTGTTCATAAGGACCCGTGCCACCTGAAACAGATGTGACTTCTATAGATCCTAATTCGTTAGGTCTACAGCCAATGGGTTCGGATATTAATTCAATGTTTATTGGATTGTCAAAGGTTTCAACTCTAAGATCCAGTGTAGCAATACTGTCACAACCTTTTGCACTAGCTAAGGTATCGGTATAGATGCCAGCTTCCGTAATGGTTTGATTGCCAAAGCGTAAACTTGAGCCTGCACAGAGTGTATCAATGACGATTTCTCCTTGGATGGGTTGAAGAGACAGGTCAATATTAGCTAGCCCGCCACAACCAAAACGATCAATAATGACGAGAGTGTAACGACCAAATCTCAAGTCTTCAAACATATTGGATGACTGCGGATTATCTAGAGGCAGGCTGACTTGGTTAAAAGAGAAAAAGCCATCAAGTATAGCGTATTGTATTGGCTCAACGGCGTTCTCCACATTAACCATAAACCCGCCTAAGCTGTCTCCCAAGCACGATGGTGCTAAGGTGTCGATGTCTATAATAAAAGTGACGTTAGGGGTTTCTCTTAAATCTAGATTGACAATACTGTCACAATCATCAATATCCTTGAATGTTTGTATGTATAAACCTTCATTCATGATGATGGTGTCACCAAAGAAATACCTTGTTCCTGTACAGAAAGTATCTATCTCCTGGAAAGTGTTCTCGCAATTCTGACCAATAGCATGACAAGATCCTGCCATGCAGAATGCAAAAAAAAGGAGCAATTTAGACTTCACTTTCTGCATGATAATGAAGCGCGAAAATTGCAAAAATTATTGGCTAGATCGGCTTAGTTTTCCGTAATCTTTTCAAAGTTGTCTTCTGTAAACTTTTTACCATCCCATTTTCCTAACCATTCGACATTTTTCTTCGCTTTTTGGTAACCCATGAAAGTTAGCATAGCCTCTCTTTTGTCAGATCTGTTGATGGTAATAGCGCTTTGAGCACTTGTTTTGATATTGAAATAGTATTTATCCTTAGCGTAGTCAAAGTTCTTTTTCCTCATATAAATGGATTATTTTCTTAAAGAATATGCAAATATACGAAAAAATAG
>CALLFA010000244.1 GCA_937997635.1 uncultured Saprospiraceae bacterium
CGACGCATGAGACAGAAGGCCAATCAGAAGGTCGAAGAGAGTATGGAAGACTTGGAAGAACTACACGAAGATTTTCAGTCTTTAGAACTAGAGCTGAAAGAAAAATTGGATCGTGTTAGTGAAGAATGGGATGAGATCGCTTCAGAAGTTGAAGTCAGAGAAGTCAAGCCAAGACGTTCTGATGTTTCTGTCAATTATGTGTTTTTGGCATGGATGCCGTATTGGAAGTCAAGTGATGGGAAAACGGTGTCAGCGTTGAGGTAATGGCACTAGACATTTGAGCTAGTCATTTGGAATTCACCATCATGAACTACAAGACAGCATCGAACAACCAACTTTATGTCTTGCCCATTCAGGTCGCTTTGCATACCATTGATCGTATGCTGGTTGATCATCATAAGGACGTTTCAAGCATTGATGCAATTCGTCTATGAGGGCATAATCTCCGGCGTCTGCTTTATCAATGGCCAATTGAGCCATATAATTTCGAAGGACATATTTGGGATTGACACTATTCATTGCTGCCTTTCTGTCTTCATCAGTCACTTGTTGTAGTCGAATTTCATTTTGATAATCCTTAAACCAATCTTGCCAGACCTGTTTGCTTTGAGTACTGATCTGGTCTACATAAAATGCATCATGAATGACAGACCAACATTCCTCGAAAGAGGCATCAACCGAGCAATCAGCCAGCTGCCTAAAAAATATGGTCATGTCAGTTTCGACTTCTACCAGTGCGGACTCTAATGAATTGATCAGCGTTTCTGCATGATCAGTTGGAAGCCCAAGACCAAGTTTGGCATACATCATGGTTACATATCTACTGTCCAATTCTGTATTGTACCAATTGACAGTCTCTTGTAAGGACGCTGAATCTTCCACTATAAAATTGATGACATTCCCAAATTGAACAAGATTCCAAAGTGCAATTTTAGGTTGATTGCCATACCGATATCTTCTGAACTGTCTGTCTGTGGTGTTGGGGGTCCAGTCATTGTCGAAGCCTTCCAGCCAGCCGTAAGGGCCGAAGTCAATGGTCAATCCAAGTATCGACATATTGTCCGTATTCATCACGCCATGGACAAAACCGACACGCTGCCAGTGCAAGACCATGTCTAAGGTTCGCTTTGTTACTTCCTTAAATAGGTCTAGATAGGCAGTATTACCCGTGGATCTAATTTCTGTAAAATGATGTTTGATCGTATAATCAAGTAGCTTTCGCAAATTGTCTTTGTCACCGCGACTTGCGAATAATTGATAATTGCCAAAGCGCAAAAAACTTTCAGCAGCTCTACAAACAACTGCTCCTTTTTCATAAGCAGCGTTGCCATTGTACATGACATCTCTCAACACTTGGTTACCGGTTAGGCTCAAGCTCAACGATCTTGTTGTTGGCACCCCGAGATGGTACATCGCTTCACTGCACAAATGTTCTCTAATGGATGAACGCAATACGGCTAGTCCATCGGCTGTCCGAGAATAGGGTGTTGGTCCAGCACCTTTCAGTTGTAAAGACCATTTTTTGTCTCCAGACCTGATGTCCATAATGTTAATGGCTCTCCCGTCGCCCAGTTGTCCAGCCCAATGACCAAATTGGTGTCCACCATACGCCATGGCATAGGGCTTGCTGTTTGGATAAGGCGTCTGGCCTGAAAAATAAGAAAGGAATGCGCTTTCCATTGCTTCTGATTCTGAAATACCCAACTCGGAAAGCATCTCTGAAGAGGTGTGTATGAGTGAGGGATTTGACGTGGGGGTAGGGCTGACAAAAGAAAAACATGCTTGCTCTACTTGTCTAGGCATATTGGCTGTTGATGGATCAGCAGGCAATTCGGTGATGAATTCTTGGGAGAGTTTAAAGTCCATATATCTTTAGTAACATAAAACAATAGAATCCTGTTGTGCATAATTTATTTGGTGTTCCAATTTGCTGGATAACTACCCAGGATCGAACGCCATTTAATAATAAAGCTCTAAGATTCTGTGCGGGAGTCATCCATCAATTGTTCGTCTAAAATACAGAACATTACCATAGCATAAAAGCTCATATTTTGTCAAAGAGAGCCTCCATGTTCACTTGTTGTTGGATCAAGTCTCTGCTGTGTATATTTTCGTATACGCCAAAAGTGCTTATCATGGTAGGGAACAGTGTTTTCTTTGTTGTTGTAAAGTGCTTGAAGGCGGAAAGTTTATTCCTTAGTTTTTTGGCGTACGCAGAAGTGATGACATATTCATTATCAGAAAACTTTATTTCGCAAATGTTGATTATTTGATCAGCACGGTCTATCAACAAATCAATCTGTGCACCTTTGTGTGTATCGTCACCTCTGTGATTCCATCCACTGTCTTGACTTAGGATGCCTTCTATTTTAAGTGCCTTTTTTATCAGTTCAATGTGTTGATGGCATATATTCTCAAATGCCAAACCGCTCCAAGCTTGATTAGATGAGCCTGAAAACATTTTTTCCCAAGTGCCTTTGGAAGATGGAGTGGAATGTTTGATGAATTTATAATAGAAAAGCATGTAGTGATCTTTCAGCTTGTATAGTTTTTCTTTTTTCTTTTTTTGAAATGGCACAAAAGAATTGATGAAATCTGAGGTTTCTAGTTCTTCCATGATTTGCGACGCTCCGCCACCACTCTTGATCTTTGCTTTTTTGAGCAATTGATCTCGCTGCAAGCCTTGTGGGTGTTGTTGCAGTTGATGGATGATGCTTTCGTGTTTTTTGGAATCATCGAATAGAGAAGCCATCAATTCATGGAATTCATGACGAAGCATTCCATCTTTATGGAAGCACAGACGATCGATGGCCTGTACGATACTTTCTCCTTTTTCTATTTGCTCTAAATAAAACGGGACACCTCCCAATGCCATGTAGAGCTTTAAAATTTCATATTTAGATAGAACGATGTTTTTATTTTTTAAAAACTGTTCTGTTTCATTCAAGGAAAATGCTCTTAATGTAATCTTGGCAGTTACCCTGTTGTGCAAACCTCCTTTGTTGCGCAAGACCTTTTTTATCATCCAAGACGTTGATGAGCCACAAATGACGATTATGAGATCAGTTTTATGTGTCGCATAGCTATTCCAAAAGTCTGTAAAAGCGGTTAAGAATCTTGATCGATTGGTTGCCATCCAAGGGAACTCATCCAAGAAGACAACCTTTTTTTTCTTGCTCTTCAAGCCTTCTAAGTATTCTTTCAATAAGTCAAATGCTTCAAACCAACTTGCAGGTCTTTTTATGGCTATGCCCAATTGCGTAGCTAGGTTACTTTGAAACCTTTCCATGTGTTCCTTCAAATTGCTTTGATATAATCCAGTAAAGTGGAATGTGATTTGTTTTTTGAAATGGTGTTTTATTAGGAATGTTTTGCCTATTCTACGTCTTCCGAGAATAGCGATGAGTTCTGCTTTGTCGGAGTGTAATTTTTTATCCAGTATAGATTTTGCCCTTATTCTACCAACGATTTCCATGATTATGTTTCGCCAAAAGTGTAAAAAATGCACAGATTTGGCAGTCCTAAATTATTTATGTTTCGCCAAATGTATGAAAAATTGAGAGATTTGGCGAAACAAAATTGATTGTAGTTGTACTGAAAACAATCAAGAAAAGAGGACCGTGTACGAATATTTATAAGTAGAGAAATTGTTGATTCAAAGTGATGAGTATACCCCCCTTTAGGATTCTGCGGCTTTCAATGCTATGAAATAATCTGCTTCTAAGAATTTTTCCTTTATGTCTTTGATGATTGGATAAGCTTTGATTTTAGACAAATCATTTTGGCTTCTTACGGAAGATACAAAGACAACACTAGGGTCAGGATAGCAATGGTTTAATTCTGAATATTCTTTTACAAAGTCGAACCCAGACTTCATCGGCATATTGATGTCTATGAAAATATGTGTCGGCCATTCTTCAGATGTATCATTTTGAATGATATCATTTAAGAATTCCAAAGCTTTATCTACAAGCATGAAATGTTGAATACTGGTTTTAGGTATACCAGCCTCGTCAGCCATCAACCCATGGTATGTATGGGAAGCTTCATCATCATCTATAAATAGAATTTTCATTTAACAACCGAGTACTTTTGCATAAACAAGACTTTAAATATACTGGTTTTAGTGATCCTATTCTCGCTTTAGCTCAATTATAGCAGTCCAAACACTTAATGCCATACCGTCCAATTGGGTCCATATGGGACGAATCCTTCCGTCAAAAGCAGAAATATCGTTGTAGTCACCAAAAAATACTTTTTCATTTGGGGTGAATGGCTTGCTGTTGATTTTAGTGTTTGAGAATGTTTGACCGCCATCAGTAGAGTGGGCCAGATACACATCAGTTTGATTACCTTCAAAATGCCTCCTGTCATAAAAAACAATGTATAGGTCACCCGATTTTTCATCAACATCCATCCATGTGAAAAATTGATGCCTGTTGGAATCGTCGTTGTTTACCTTTTTTGGGTTTGACCAAGTTTCACCTTGATCATCTGAGTAGATGAGCCAGATGTCTGTGTCTGTGATTCCATTGCGTTGGTCGCTCCAATTCACATAAATTCTACCTCTATATTCTCCTGCCGAATGATCAAAGGCAGTAATCGGCATCCCATTACATCTGTTGATTCCAGGGATAATATAATTCCATCCTTCTGGTTGATCAGCTATTATTTTATCCTTGATAAGCCAAGTCAGTCCTCCGTCTTTTGATTTGTCAAAGTAGATTTTTTCGTCGTAGGACCAAGCAACATATACATTATTGTCAAAGCCATAAGAAGGTACAGCTCCTTCTGTGGTCTGATCGTCATCAATGCAATTGCCTTCGAGTTGGCTAATGGCTATTGGCGTACTCCAACTGTCGCCATTGTCTGTTGAATTGGAAAATAATATTCTTGATTTACAGGTCGCTTCTTTACTGCCATAAGTGTCAAATTCTGTCCAAGTCATGGCAAGATGATTGGTGCTTGGCTGGATAGACATCCATTGCTTATCTTGATCATGACTGCCTCTCACTTCGGGATATGTACCTTCATTCCAGGTCTTGCCAAAATCTGTAGACCGTTGGACAACGATGCGATCTAGGAATGACTCACTACTATACGGAGCATTGTCTGGATTTGATAGGTGTGAATAAAAAATAGCACCTGTATAGTCAATACGCACAACTGGATCACCATAGACGCCAAAAGGAGACTTTAATTTTGATTTCTCCCAAGTCAGACCACCATCAGTTGATATATAAGACCAATCTAAAATGGATCCAGCGGCAATTAGATCCTTATTGGTTGGATTGATACAAATCGATGGCTCACATGCACCAAAGCCAAAAGCCGATTTGTCAATCATGACAGCTTGTTGGACATGAAGGGTGGATTGCTTTTGAACTAATTCTTTTGTTGTTTTACAAGAAAATAATAATACCGTTAAGCATAGACACACGCTGTATATTCTGCACAATTTCATTTTCAATATTTGAATGAAACTAAACAATTTTGAAGTTGAATTTGTTAGAATAGCACGAAAATAAATTTATGCAGACAGTCAAAAAACTAGAAAACTTTCGAGGAGCAGGGATTTCAGATCCAATAGGTGATAATCATGTGGCCACTTCATTGAATACTCCTCTAAAAGACAATGCCTTTGACCTAAGTGATGAGCAAAAAATAGAGATTATCTCGGACCATTTTGAGCAAATTATGGAAACCTTAGGTCTTGATTTGACTGATGATAGTTTACAAGGGACACCTAAGAGGGTTGCAAAAATGTTTACTCAAGAAATATTCAAAGGACTTAATCCTGCAAACAGGCCGAGCATTTCGCTTTTTGAGAATAAGTATCAATACAATAAGATGCTTGTTGAAAAAAACATTACTGTTAAATCTACTTGCGAGCATCATTTCCTCCCTGTCATAGGTAAAGCACATGTCGGTTATATCAGTAGCGGTAAAGTCATAGGCCTATCTAAAATTAATCGGTTTGTTGACTACTACGCTAGAAGGCCACAAGTCCAGGAGCGTTTGACAAGACAAATTTTGGAAGGTTTGAAAGAAGTGTTAGATACAAATGATGTTATTGTGGTTGTTGATGCAAAACATTTTTGCGTTGCTTGTAGAGGGATCCAAGATGATGCCAGCAGCACAATTACCGTTGAATATGATGGAGCATTCATCAATCAACAACGCCGCAATGAATTTATGGATTTCATTAGACATCAATAAATCCATATCCTAGATTTTTACTTATCCTCTTCCCTGAGCACTAAGAGTTGCATCAGTTCTATAGCTGCAGCTTTACCTTTTGCTCTGACAAAGTCTCTTGGGGTTTCATCACCGATTTCATATGTGATGCCTTCAGCACCGAATTGTTGATAGAACCAAGTCTTTGTGATTGGTTGATTTAGAGTGGACGGTCTGTCGTCGGGTGTATAATCATCAAAAGTGTTATCAATCCCTCTCATCCAAAAATCCTTGAATGGATAGATGCTAGACTTTAAATCATCAGATAATGTATAATACAAATCCTTCTGGGTAGAATGAAAATCTAAACCAACAACAACATTATTATTAGCTTGCTCGGTCGTTTTCACCATGTGAGTGGCGACTACTTTGGGCTCAGATTGTTTGTATTCAGCCCAGTCTCTGTTCAAATCGATGCCTCCTGCGTTATGCCTCCAATGTCCTTCATTGACACCATCAGGATTCATAAGAGGATAGACCAACACTCTGAATTGCTTTCTAAAGCTATTGCTAAGTGCATTATTAGCTAAAATTTCTTCGACAAAGCTTTCTGCAGCATAATGACCAGTCACTTCTGGAGGATGTTGCCGAGTCATAACGACTATCGCTTTTTTGTTGTCCGGTGTTCCGTTGTAGATGTCGACAAAATGCATGTCCATATCGAGTTTGCTTTTTCCTATGATGGAATGTCTGGCGTCTCTATGTTTTTGAATTTTATTGACCCAATTTCTGACATGTTTCATAGTGTGCAGTTCTTGTCCTGCAATAAAAAGCTTGTCTTTTGTGAGATTTAACTTTAAGGTAGCAATGTTTGGCGCTTTAAGTGTGTCGAAATCTGATTCATGCATGTTGATCCAGTGGATACCATCATAACTCAATTTTGGAATATATCTGTGTTCGTGTTCTGTGTAGTATAATTCCAGTTCAATATCTCTAGGTTCTTCAGACCAGATGCGTAAGGCATAGTAAGCACTTGCATTTATAGGCTTATTTTCAGGAGAAATGGTAGCACGGAACATGGTATTGCTTACTTGAGCAAAATTGTTCAGTCGAGCGCCTTCAAATAGGTTGTCAGCATGTACGCCGTTTACTTCATATTCCATTCTTTTCTGGAGCATGACTTGTTTTGTAGAGGTGTCAACAGGATTAGGATATTCATGGAAGAGTAACCCCTTGGACGATTTACAACTGGTAAGCAGAATGATAAAGACTAGAGTAAGAATGTTAGATGCTTTCATTGAAGCGCTTTTTTAATGTACTGTAAAATTCGTGCCAAACGCATTAAGATTTAAATTAATGTGTAAGGATTTGGTTGCGTATAGCATACATACGTTAAATTTAAAAATTACTAAGTTCACTAGCTTTTTGATGATTCTTAAAAAAAATATATGTTAAATTCGTTACTAATGTCTTGTGAGCGCTGTCTTAATAATGTCTTAATTATCAAATAATCAGAACGAAAAGATTGATGAATAAAAAATATTTACCTTTTTTAATTATTGGACTCATTTTATGGATCCTTTTTGGCTTTTTCTTTTGTAAGAATTGTTGGCTTAAGGCCGCAGCAGCAGCACCTGCTGCCAAAACTGTAGCAGCTGCTACAGCTGGTGGATGGCTAATAAGCGATGGAGCACGATTTAAAACAACATGTGATACTGGTTTTGACTTTAATGAAAATACAATCAATCGGTTGGGTAACAATTCTACAGATTGCTTAGACAGAACGGTGTCTTACTTAGAAAACAATCCCAATAGAGAATTGACAATTACTGGTGAGTATGCGCAATCAGAAACTTATAATGGTATTTTCAATGATCTGGGACTTGCTAGAGCGAATGATGTTAAGAATTACATGATGGGCTTAGGCGTAGCAGCAAGTCAGATCAATACTAAAAGTGTTGTGGTGCCATCTTCAGAAATTGACAATAATGTTTTGGAAGAAGGTGTTCGATTCTCATTTGGTGCCTTGTCCAATACTTCAGCAAATAGATTAGCAGATATAAAAACAAGATTGATTGATCAAAAACCAGCAGTAACACTACGATTTAATACCGGTCAGAATTCAGTTAATCTCACTGGACAACAACGCCAAGATTTTGCAGATATCGTTTATTACTTGGATAATGTGTCAGGTAGCAATGTGTCTATAGATGGTCATACTGACAATGTGGGTGGTCTTCAAGGCAACATTAATCTATCTGCTCAGCGCGCAACATTTGTGAAGGATTATCTAGTAAACAATGGTATTTCTGGTTCGAAAATGTCAACGAATGGATTTGGACCAAACCAACCACTCAATTCGAACAGCACTGCAGCTGAGAAAGCATTGAACAGAAGAGTAGAAGTAGTATTAAATCATAATTAAACCAAAATAAGAGTCAGAATAATGAGATACATTCCATATATATTATTGATCATAATCGTAATTGCAATTATAGCTTGGCTGCTAGGCTGGTGTATGTTTTGGTTGCTTTTCCCTCTATTTTTACTTGGTGCAGCATTGTTTGGTTGGTTGATTAGAGAAACGTTATTAGGAGGAGTCGTTGATGAGTGGAAAATGAAATTGCAGTCTTCGCAGGATTCTTATAGTCAATTAGATAATAGATATAATTCTAAAACGACAGAATACAATAGCTTATACAGCTCTCATAACTCACTTAAGAGTAATTATGATGGTTTAAATCTGAATTTAAAAGATCTTAGAGGCAAGTATGATTCCCGAGAAAGTGATTACAACAGCCTTCGGTCAAAGTATAACAATCTGGAAACGGAGTATGCAGACTATAAAACGAATGCGAAAGGTACAGAGGATAAAATCTATACTGAACTGAAAGAGCTTGACAGCAAACACGCCTCTCTGGTTGCAACAAATAATGCAGATAGAAAAAGGTTAGAAAGCCTTGATTCAGAAAACAGTAAACTGAAGTCTGCAAATGAAAAAATGTCAGAAAAGCTTGATGCATTTGAAAGCAAAATTAAAGCAACAAACTCAGATTGGGAAGTCAAAATGGGCAATTGGCAGACAGAGAAAAATAGCCTTATTGCACAAGCAGAAGCAATCCCAGCCAAAGATTCAGAGATTAGTAATCAAGCAGCTAAAATTGCAGAACTAGAAGCTCAATTAGCAAAAGCTGCAGCAGCAAAAGATACCGAAGTTGGTGGTTTGCAATCGACAATTGCTGACAGAGATAGCGAATTGGATGACTTGAAAAAACAATTGGCTGCAAAAAATGAAAGTGGTCAGCAAGAACTTTCAGCAAAAGACGAAAAAATCGGAGACCTAGAATCTAAAGTGGCAGAACTCAAAACGGCTCTAGATCAAAAAGACAAAGAGTTGGATGAAATGAATAAGGCCTTGGCTGCTTTAGAAGCAAACATTGAAGCTGCTTCTGGAGAACGTGATGAAAAGTTAAATGCTCTTCAGGGAGAATACGATGTACTTTTAATCACATTTAATGAAAAAGCTGATCTCCTTGATCAAACGCAGTCTAAACTAGAATTGGCTGAGGTAAAACTACAAGAAGCCAACAGTCAAAAGGATGGTGCATTAGATGAGTGGAGTACAAAGTTCGATGCGCTTAACAATGAGTTGAGAATGAAAGAGTCAGAACTGTTGGCTCATGCATCACAACTACAGAATATGGAGGATGAAGTGTCTAAGGTTAAAGAAGACACCGAAATGATCATTACGAATCTGAACAATACAACGAAGCAACTTGAAGATGACATCAAACATAGAGAAAGCGAAATAGTAAGACTCAAAGCCAGTTTGGAGGAAAAGCCTAAAGAGGTAGAAGTGATCAAGGAAGTTCCAGTAGAAGTTGTCAAGGAGGTAGAAGTTGTCAAGGAAGTTCCAGTAGAAGTAATCAAGGAGGTAGAAGTGATCAAGGAAGTTCCGGTAGAAGTTGTCAAGGAGGTAGAAGTTGTCAAGGAAGTTCCAGTAGAAGTAATCAAGGAAGTAGAAGTTGTCAAGGAAGTAAAAGATGAAAAAGAAATTAATGCTCTAACTAATAAATTAGCCGCATTAGAAGATAAGCATGCCTCTGCGACAAAAGATTTAAATTCTGCTGTAGCTGAAGGAAAAACATACCAAGGCGAAATTGAAAATCTCAAGGCAGAATTAGCTAAAAAGCCAAAAGAAGTAGAAGTCATCAAGGAAATAAAAGATGAAAAAGAAATTAATGCTCTAACTAATAAATTAGCTGCATTAGAAGATAAGCATGCCTCTGCGACAAAAGATTTAAATTCTGCTGTAGCAGACGGAAAATCGTATCAGAAGGAAATCGATAAACTCAAGGCAGAATTAGCCAAAAAGCCAAAAGAAGTAGAAGTTGTCAAAGAAGTAAAAGATGAAAAAGAAATTAATGCTCTAACTAATAAATTAGCTGCATTAGAAGATAAGAATGCCTCTGCGACAAAAGATTTAAATTCTGCTGTAGCAGACGGAAAATCGTATCAGAAGGAAATCGATAAACTCAAGGCAGAATTAGCTAAAAAGCCAAAAGAAGTAGAAGTTGTCAAAGAAGTTAAAGATGAAAAAGAGATTAAAGCTCTTGCTAAAAAAGTAGCTGCCCTAGAAGACAGAAATGCTTCTACAACGAAAGACTGGAAATCTGCA
>CALLFA010000245.1 GCA_937997635.1 uncultured Saprospiraceae bacterium
CAGATGTAGACACAGAGATATCCGTTGTTATTGATTCTATTGTTTCAGTAATGTCCTCTTCTTCACTACAACTATAGAAACCAATAAGTACACATACAAAGAATACAAATAAGAGCTTATTCATGTCTATAAAAATACTAATCATGTTACAAATAAACAGACAGTACCAATTTGCCGAATAAATTCGGCTGTACACTACTTCTGGTACCGTCGCCTCTAGGACTGTGGAACCTCGTACAGTCGAATTCATTCGATGCATTGATCCAGCCATTTAGAAAGATAAATTAGTCGACTCTCGTACCGTCGAATTCATTCGATGCATTGGTACAGCCATTCAGAAAGACTATTTTGTCGATTCTCGTTTAGCGATTAAATTCAATTTATCACACTATTCCATATATAGTCAGCCCTGCTCAATTCACAAATAAACACGCGGCACCAATTCGCCGAATAAATTCGGCGGTACAAACACCGTCGAATTCAATAGATGGATTGATCCAGCCATTTAGAAAGACGAATCCGTCGACTCTCATTCAACGATTAAACCTCGTACCGTCGAATTTATTCGATGCATTGGTACAGCCATTTAGAAAGACTATTTTGTTGATTCTCGTATAGCAATAAAATTTAATTTTTCACATTATTCCATATATATTCAGCCCTGCTCAATTCACAAATAAACACGCGGTACCAATTCGCCGAATAAATTCGGCGGTACAAACACCGTCGAATTCAATAGATGCATTGATCCAGCCATTTAGAAACACTATTTTGTCGATTCTCGTATAGCAATTAAATTAAATTTTTCACATTCTCCATATACATCCAGCTTTGCTCAATTCACAAATTCTACTAATAAAAAGGCTTAATTTTTTAAATTGCCAGATTGCAGCCTAATTCTCTTAAATACTTTTGCGAACCTCTTCAGAGACTTTGAAAAATATTTCCCTAACTTGGAAGTAAGCATCAAGTGACTCACCATGAGGAAAGTAATAAACCAATGTTATCTGACAATACTAGTGTTAGCCATTGTGGCCTGTTCCCAAAAAACAGGCAATGTAAACCACACGGTAAATGACACCATCCCGATTGATCAAAACAAAACCACACGAACAGAAAAACCAAACATCATCATCATCTTCATGGATGATATGGGCTATGGTGACATAAGCTCTTTTGGGCATCCAACAATAAAGACTCCCCATATTGACCGACTAGCCACAGAAGGCCAAAAATGGACTAATTTTTATACCGCTTCCAGTGTTTGTTCGCCAAGTCGTGGAGCATTATTGACTGGTCGATACCCGATCCGAATCGGTCTTGGTCCTATAAAGAAGCGGGTGTTTTTTCCAAATTCCGCAGGAGGGCTGCCTTCTTCAGAGATTACTATTGCTGAGATGTTGAAAAAGGAGGGGTACCAAACGGGCATTGTTGGAAAGTGGCATTTAGGACATTTGCCTGAACATCTACCTACAACACAAGGCTTTGATTCATATTATGGCATCCCGTATAGTAATGATATGGATGCGACAAAAGGGTGGAATTTGGAAAACTTGTTAGGCGAACCAAACATCAGTAATTGGAATGTGCCTTTGATGGAAAATGAAACCATTATCGAAAGACCTGCAAATCAATTCAGTATCACAAAACGATATACAGAAAAAGCCGTGGGGTTTATTGAAGAGAATCAGGACAATCCATTCTTCTTGTATTTTCCACATAGCATGGTGCACACGCCCTTGTTTGCTTCTGATGATTTTGTAGGCACAAGTGATAGAGGCTATTTTGGCGATGTGATGAATGAGGTGGACTGGAGTGTGGGACAAGTGATATCTACACTGGAAAGATTAGGCTTAGATAAAAACACCTTGGTTGTCTTTACATCAGACAATGGACCATGGCTTATGATGCGAGACCATGGTGGGACAGCGGGTCTGCTTCGCGAAGGAAAAGGTACCACCTGGGAAGGTGGCATGAGAGTGCCTGGATTGTTTTATATGCCTGAAACTGTACAGCCAGGTACAATCACAGATTTAGGTTCTACACTAGACTTGTTACCTACGATTGCTGCATTGACTGGAGCAGAAGTACCAACTGATCGGATTATTGATGGCTACGATCTCACCTCTGTACTCAAACAAAAATCCAAAGGCAAAAGAGATCACTTTATTTTTTATCGTAATCAGGATATTTATGCTGTTCGCAAAGGAGATTATAAAGCGCATTTTATCACAGAAACATGTTACACCGCAAACAATAACCGCCAAGAACTGGAACAGCCATTATTGTTCAATGTAAATCATGATCCAAGTGAACGATATGATCATGCTGCTGAATATCCAGATAAACTAGATGAACTTATTCAATTGACTCAAGACCATAGAAACAGGACGCCAAATATGTATAGTGAACTAGAGAAAATTATTGGAGAATAACGTTAAACACATAGTATGTCCTTGCCATGAACATACTGAGTAGGTTGTTAGAAATAAGGAGCTTGATCAATTAGTCGGTAGAAGAGCAGTATATAAAAGACACTTTAAACCGCAACTTAAATATTTGAGGATAGCTTCCAATTTATTCCTAAGTATTAATGTATCTTTCCTCGCTGATTGTTTAAGCTTATGAATAAAATAGTTTCTTTTGAAACAGCCTTGGCTGTATTCAACAAAAATCGTTTAGGTACCCTATCTGTAGTTGTTGGTATTGTTTGTTTTATTTTATTACAAAAAAATGTTCATGCACAAATAGCTCCTGGTGGAGTTTCTGCAGATTTAAATTATTGGATTAAGGCAGATGCTGGTGTGACTACTTTTAATGCGACTATTGGTGGTCAAGCCATACAACGAGTGTCTGACTGGACTAATCAAACTCCAGGAAGTACAAATGGATTAAGCGGAGATCAAGATTTTAGACGGCCAGTATTTATAGAGAATGGACTCAATTTCAATCCTGCTATAAATTTTGATGGCAACAATGATTTTCTAAGAACAGATAATGGTTGGGATAGTCATTCTGTTATTGTCGTATTTAACCCTACTGAAAACCTGGGCGCTAACACAACTGTGCAGACAGTGTTGGTATATGATGTTCCCAATAATAATATAGTTGATTCAGGGATAGGTCTTGGTAATCTCAGTACGTTTAGCTCTGCATATGCAGCATGCAGCAACAACTATTTTTGGAATTCTGGAGATCAAGATGTTCCTGGTTCTGTTCCTGAATTTGTTGGCTGCTCTGGAGATGTGAATAACTCGACAGATGATGCAGTCATTGCTGTAGTAAGACCAAATGTGAATGAAACATTGCCTGAACATAAACTATGGGGTCAAGATCAAGTGACTACGGTGATAAATCCTCAAGAATACGGCGTCCATTCAGACAGACCGTTTACTGTTGGACAACGTCATGGTGGAGGCTTGTTTTATGAAGGGGATGTCTTAGAAGCTATTTCTTATTCTTCAAGAGTCAGTGATCAAGACATTAGAAAAATTGAATCTTATTTAGCAGTAAAATATGGGCTAACATTAAATCAAGATACGCCACAGAATTATTTAAGTTCTACAGGAGCTTCCATTTACGATATTGACATTAGCTATAATTTTAATATCGCGGGGATTGGTAGAGACGATGCTTCTGGACTTAATCAAAAACAATCTACATCCTCAACAATCAATTCTGTACATACAAACAATCCTGGTATTGTCATTGTAGGGCTTAATAATATAGCCAGCACTAATGCAAATAACATGAACAGCTTTACCAATGATCTGAGTTTTTTGCTTTGGGCAAATAATGGGGCTTCTACATCTATAAGCACTTTAGTCAGTTCTGTTCCTAACGGCGGCGTTCCAATAAATCGAATGGATAGAATATGGAAAATTCAGGAAACGGGGACTGTTGGTGATGTTGTTGTCAGCATCTCTCAAAATTTTTTCAATGACATACCTGTCTTATTGGTGAGTCAAGATGATGGTTTCAATTCGACAGCAACGGTCGTTGAACTGTCAGACGATATGAATGGTAATTACAGCGGGACTTGGAATTTTTCACCAAGCGACTTTTTCACCTTTGGAGAGACAGTAGAGATAATTGACTGCCCAACTGTTATAATTGTGGATCAAACTTTTTCTGCAGGCGATAATCTGAGCTTTGAAGCATCGCAAGAGGCTGTTGTTTTTTCTATCCATAATGATGGTTCTGTTGTAGATGTCAGTGCAGCAAATCAAGTAGAGATGACGTCCGGATTTATGGTCAATTTGGGAGCGGAGTTTCATGCCTTTATTGGAGGGTGTCTTTAAACCAGATAAGGATAAGCAAGCCATAAACCGTCGAGTTACAAACGCCAACGTGCCTAACGTGTGCTTTCTGAGGATAGCAATGCCATTCAAAGACGAAACATGGCAGGTTGGGACTGCTTCCTCAATGCAATACGATTGAATTATTAAGCACGCCATAAACCTTCTCAGCACTCTCATCCCAGGAGTACCTGCGCACATTTTCAATTAATTTCTTCCTATCAACGGTAGTTTCTAAGCAGACATCCTTAAGCGCAAGTGCAATACTATCCACATTTTTTGGATCAACATAACATGCAGCATCCCCTCCAACTTCCTTCATAGCTCCTCTATCCGATGCAATCACTGGAACACCACACGCCATTGCTTCAATAATTGGAATCCCAAAGCCTTCATACAAAGAAGGATACACCAAACAAGTAGCAGCCCCAACAATATGTTCAACAGCAATAGCATCATCTCCACTTAATAGAATGTCAGTTTTAAATGGCGAAGCATCAATTAACGTTTTTAATTCTTCATTTTTAAATGCCCATCTACCGTATAGGATTAATTTGTGTGGATTATTCGTTTCTTTTTTGAAAATAGTAAATGCTTTTACTAAACGAGCTAGATTTTTTCTAGGATGTACAGAGCCTAAATATAACATATAGGGATGTCCATTTGTCACTTTTTTTCTGATGTCATCTTTACTTGCTTCATCTAATACTTTAAAAGAATCTCTACATGCATTTCCGACAACAGTAATGTTATCAACTGCTAAATCATAAGCATGTATAATTTCATTTTTAGTGAATGAAGAAACTGCAATTATATGATTCGCTTTTTCTAAAAATAACGGTACCTCGCTTTTAAAATAATCGACGTGACTAGATTTATACGTTTCTGGATAGTGTAAAAATCCTAAATCGTGTGTGACAATTACTGTTGGAATTTTAGCAGATTTAGACAAATAAAATTCAGGAGAAAAGAAAACATCGATCTTGTATTTTTTTAATGCTCTTGGAATACTTAACTCAAACCATGTTTTCCATAACAATGGATGTCTTGCTTGTGGAGCTAGTACAACTGATGTAATATTTTGAAGACTAGTAAATTCAGGGGCAGGTGTTCTGTCAAAGAAGAAAAAGAAATCATCTTCTGGATGATTAATTGCCATCCGCCTGCAGATCTCCCAAGTAAATACAGCGATTCCCTCCATGCGATCTTTGAGCAAAAGCCGGCAGTTGACAGCTATGCGCATTTATAGTAATGTGGTTTCTACATATGGATGCTCTTGAGGAAAATCGGTATTGTAATGAAGACCTCTACTTTCATGTCGCATCATGGCTCCTTTCGTCACTAAGAAGGCAATCGTGGTCAAATTCCTTAACTCACATAACTGAGGAGACAATGTTGTTTCTCCATACAACCTTTCAGTTTCTGTATGTAGCAATTGTAGCCTATCCATCGCTCGTTTTAATCTTACATTGGTACGTACAATTCCGACATAATAGCTCATCAGCTCTTTTAGTTCTGACCAACTTCTTGTGATTAAGACCATCTCTTTTGGTTGCAATGTACCTTCTGCATCCCAATCAGGAATGCCTTCCTTGAGCGTTAGACCATCAATTTCTTTGTGAATATCCTCTGCCACACGATAGCCATAGACAAGTCCCTCCAATAAGGAATTAGAGGCAAGTCGATTAGCACCGTGCAATCCACTACAGGTGCATTCTCCAGCAGCATATAGATTTTTAATGGAGCTTCTGCCATAGGTGTCTACTAAAATTCCACCACACATATAATGGCAAGCAGGCACAACAGGAATGAGATCTTTAAATGCATCAATGCCAACACTTTTACACTTTTCGTAAATGTTGGGAAAGTGCTCCAAGAACTCCTCATGATCCAGATGGCGACAATCCAGACACATGTGTTCGGCACCACTGATTTTCATCTCGTTGTCAATAGCTCTTGCGACAATATCCCTCGGAGCTAATGATTTTCGTTTATCGTATTGGTCCATAAATTCAGAACCATCGGGTCGCTTTAAAATGGCACCAAAACCACGAACAGCTTCTGAGATTAAGAAATCTGGTTGATCACCACCGGTCCCGTATAAGGCGGTCGGGTGAAATTGAACAAACTCCATATTGGCAAGTCTGCCTTTAGCGCGGTAAACCATCGCGATGCCATCTCCAGTGGCGATGAGTGGGTTGGTCGTGTTTCTATAAATCTGACCAGTACCACCAGTGCACATGACGATTGATTTGGCTAGAATGGCATCAATGTCGTTGTTTTCTTTGTTGAGTACATAAGCACCATAACATTCAATATTTGGAGAGAGGCGAGTCAATACTCTACCAAGGTGATGCTGTGTAATGACGTCAATCGCAAAATAATGTTCGAGGATTTCTATGTTGTCAAATTGCTTTACTTTTTCGTTGAGTGTCCGTTGGATCTCCCAACCCGTAATGTCTTTATAGTGTAAAATTCGATTCTCCGTATGTCCACCCTCTCTACCTAGATTGTAATCGCCATCGTCTTCTTTGTCGAATCTTGCACCCATGTCAATCATTTCTTCCACACGTTTGCGGCCTTCTTCGACAACGATGCGGACAACTTCTTCATCACAAATGCCGTCACCAGCATCTAGGGTATCCGCAATATGCTTGTCAAAATCATCCGTTTCGAGGTCCCAAACTGCAGCAATGCCACCTTGTGCCCAGCTTGTGTTACTTTCTTTGGTGTTTGTCTTGGTCAGCATGGTAATCTTCAGATCAGGTCTAAGTTGAGCCAATCTGATAGCTGTAGAAGCCCCTGCGACCCCTGCTCCTATGATAAGTACATCTGTTTTTTGCATTTCTAACTCAGAATCAGTGTGTTAAAATGCTTTAATACAGCCAGTTAAACTATAGTTAAAGCAATATTTATATGCGATTATCGCTCAATTATAAATGTTTCTTTGTTAACTGTAAACACCTAAGTGAGTTTTAGGTATTTTTGCAGTCATTTTTATTGACCACAAATTACAAGATAATGTTTAGAAAATTAATCTATTCTTCTCTGTTTAGCTTATTAGCACTAGCTACCATTTCTGCACAGAACGTTGGAATTGTCGACGTTACAAATATTCTTGATAACATGGATGAATATCTGGATGCTCAAGACAAACTTGATAAACTCGCAGCTGACTGGAATCAGGAGATTGCTAAAGAGTACGACAAAATCAAAAGTATGTACAACAAGTATCAAGCAGAACAAGTGTTGTTGACTGATGAATTAAGAACGAGAAGAGAAAATGACATCACGAGTCGAGAAGCTCAAGTAAGAGAATTACAACGTGCTAAGTTTGGCCCTGAAGGAGAGTTGTTTTTGCGAAGACAGCAACTCGTTAGTCCAATCCAAGAAAAGGTGTTTGGAGAAATCGAAGCGTACGCCAATGAAAAAGGTATTGACATCATGTTGGATAAAAGTTCATCAGCAGGCATATTATTCGCAAGTGAAGAATATGACAAAACGAGCATTATTAAAAAGAGATTAGGAATCAGATAATTAACAGTCGAAATAAAGAAACTATAACTATGAAGACGCACATAATCAAAATACTAGCACTTGCTGTTCTATTTGTGGCAAGCATTCAAATGCAAGCACAAAAATTTGGATACATCAATTCACAGGTGTTGATCCAGGACATGGCTGAAGTCAAAGAAGCCAATGCAAATATTGAAACCTACAAAACTCAACTCCAAAAGAAAGGTGAAGAGATGGTTACTAAATTAACAACAAAATATCAATCGCTTGAAGCAAAAAGGAATAATGGCGAATTGTCTCCAAAGCAATTGGAAGTAGAAGCACAGACACTAAAAGCTGAAGAAGTCAAGATTGCTCAATTCGAACAAGAATCGCAGCAAAAAATCATTGATAAAAGTGAAACTGTTCTTAAGCCAATTAGAGATAAAATTCAAAATGCCATTAATGAAGTGGCTTCTGAGCAGGGATACCAATATATTTTTGACGCAAGTCTAGGTATCATTTTGTATGCAGACGATGCTACAGATGTCAGCACTCTAGTAAAATCTAAACTTGGCATGTAACGAGCCTTTAAATCGTAGTATCTAAAAACAATTAATGAATAAATTATACCAACTCATCTTTGTATTCTCGCTTTTACAATTTAGTATCCAAGCACAGAATATCTATAAGGATGCGATTTTAATGGAAGCCAATAAATCCGCAACTGCACAACAACAATTGGATGTGGATGGCTATATGAATCTAATGCATCCAAGTGTCATAGAGATGGGTGGAGGAAAAGAATTAATGAAGGATATCATTACTTCACAGATTAGTACCTATTCTCAAATGGGAGTAACAATAGAAAGCGTGGACTTTGATGATCCATCTGATGTGGTAAAAGCTGGAGAAGAGTTGCATTGTACCGTTTCGGGAACGCTTAATTTAAAATTGGGTGAAGATGAATTTGACAACCCAATTAATTTACTTGCTGCTTCACAAGATGCTGGAGAAAGTTGGAAATTTATTGACTTATCCTTTTACAATGGCAATAGTCTAAAATTGTATTTACCAGATTTTAATAACGCATTAGTACTACCGCAGAAGTAAGACATTATTTTCTAAGGATTAATAAATAGTAAAGCCGGATACGTATAGATGTATTCGGCTTTTTTATTAATTCATCCTTAATTAAATATGCTAACAAAGAAATCACAACAACTTCTGCCAAAAAATAGCTTTACCCATTTCGGGATTTAATTCATACCCTTCAAAACCAAAAGACTGATAAACACGCTTTGCTTTGGTATTATTCTCTAGTACTTCTAATGTGATTTTGCAACAATCATTTTCACGGGCAATTTCCTCTACTTTATCTAATAAATGTTTAGACAGACCCTTTCCTCTATATTTTGGAAGAATAGCGAAGTCATGAATATTAATCAACCGCTTTGCTTTAAAAGAACTGAAGCCATAAAAGCAATTGGAGATGCCAGCTATTTCGTTGTCAACATAACAGAGGATGATCACATTATTCTTTTGCTCTTGTAATTTAGCAACCAGATTTTCCTGAACATAACTAGATAATTCTTCTCCACCACCCATGGGATCTTTTGCATAATCTTTAAGTACATGCATGAAATCATTGGCGTGCTGTTGATCATATAAATCAGCTATTATGGTTTTAGTCATTGTACAAATCTAATGTTTTTAAATACTCTCATCTTCTGAACCCTCATATTTTAAAATGTCTCCAGGTTGGCAATCCAATTCTTTGCATATAGCACTTAGGGTAGAGAAGCGAATGGCTTTAGCTTTCCCAGATTTAAGTATTGATAAATTTGCTGTCGTAATGCCTATGGCTTGAGCAAGGTCCTTACTTTTTATTTTACGCAAGGCAAGCATCACATCCAGATGTACAACTATTTTCATCATTAAATAGTTAAGTCGTTTTCTGTTTTCAATTGAATGGCATTGTCAATTAATTTACTTGTCAACATGAGAAATAATCCTATGCAGATAATAAATAAGTAGATGAAGGTTTTATCACTAACACCTATGGAAAATTCATTATTAAAATGAATACTTGAGAGGCCATCAAATAACCACCAAAAGGTACCGGTTAACACAAAGCTTTTACCAGCTAAATCTGTGTTGATGCTGAGTGAAGAATGATAAATATCATTAGCAAGCATCAACTTAGCAACCATACGCAATTTGAGTAGACCATAAATGAATATCCCATAGAAGATCAGATTTAGGCCCATGAAGATGTAATGAGCCGAGCTCAAGTCACTGTAGGCGATCTTGTTACCATCGACCTCAAAGGTTGGACTAATGTCAGTAATCCCGATAACGGATAATATAGTAAAAAGCAAACCAAGGCCTAGAGCTAATAGGATCAGGAATATTAAGATGTTGAGTGTAGAGAATAAAGATTTTGCAGTGTTCATTTTATAAATTATTGTTTAACGATAATAAATATATAATAATTAATGATAAACAACAAGTATTTATTGCAAAACAATACTATTTATCTATGAATACACAGAATTTTGGGACTCAATACCAATGAGACAAAGCGTATTTGTTCTTTACAGCAAATTAAATTAAGAGTAGACGCACATCAGCAACTCTGGCTACAGACCAATATGTCGAGATCCTTGGTTGATCGAAACCCATCACTTCTTCCCTACGATAAATACCGCTGGAAGTTTTGGAAAGTTAAAACCACTTGACTTCCACTTGCTGATTGATTTTGTGCCGCTATACCCCTCTGGACCAGTCAGATCAATTGATATATTTAATAAAGTATCTGGCTGTAGAAGTTTGCAGAATGACGCGAATAACTTTTGGTTACGGTACGGCGTCTCGATCACCAACTGAGAATAATTATCTTTTTGTACAGTTGCTTCCATCTTACGAATGGCTTGTTTTTTCTTGCCATCATCGATTGGTAAATAGCCATGGAAGGTAAATTGTTGCCCATTCAAGCCTGAAGCCATCAACGCTAATAATAATGACGTTGGACCTACCAGCGGAATGATCTCATATCCCTTCTCTCTAAATAAGCGGACGACATGGAATCCAGGATCCGCAATGCATGGACAGCCTGCTTCCGAAAGTAGGCCAACGGGTGTTTTAGTCTTTATCCAATCATCAATTTCTGGCGGTATGCTATACGAAGCATGCTTGTCCATTTCCTCTACCTGCGTCTCTTGAATGGCATAAGGAGGGTCGGTTAGTTTTATGAAACGACGCGCTGTTTTTGCTCGTTCTGCTACAAAGTGTTTGACTGAGTGAATTGCCTTGATGGTTGTCACAGGGATGGTGCCAATCTGCCCTTCAGCAATGGGACAAGGAATAATATACAGTTGGCTCATCTATGCAATTTATAAAAACAAAAGTAGTACTATGATTAAATAAATCACATAATGAATACCTTTTGATTGACGTTATTCCAATGACATGATGAAAACCATACATACGCAATGTCTGATACTAGCAACAATATTCTTAGTAAGCGTTTGTGCTTGTAAGGAAAATGAATTAACGATTCCTGATACAAATATCGATCTTTCAATAAACAGAACAGAAGGCTTGGCTTTTGGAAACTTTGAATCATTGAAAACGAAGTATCCTGCTTTTGGAGAATTGTTTTATTCGCAAATAGTACCAATCAGACAAGACGATTCTCAAGTTATACATGAGGAATGGGAGGCCTTTACAAGTGATCCATTTATTCAAGAACTAAAGACGAAGGCGGATTCCGTATTTACTGATTTCACTGATGTAGAAAAGACATTAAAGTATGGATTGAACAATGCACAACAATCTGGACTGATTGAAGACATCCCTAATATTTATACCTTCATTTCGGGTCTTTCTTATCAATGTTTTTTGTTTGATGATGAGGACGCAGAAGGGATTGGTGTTGGCTTGGATATGTTTTTGGGAGAAGCATTTCCCTACGAACAATTAGCACCACAGAATCCTTCATTTTCGCAATACGTCAGTCGCACATTCAACAAAGAGCACTTGGCAAAGAAAGTCCTAGAGACAATTGTTGCTGACCGATTGGGAGATGTCAAAGGCAATACCATGTTGGATCATATGATACACAATGGTAAAAGCTTGTATGTCCTTGATCAATTGTTGCCAGCAATACCAGACAGCATTATTCAAGAATACACAGGAGAGCAATTAGACTGGTGTGAAAGAAACCAACAACCAATTTGGGCTCACTTTGTGAGAGATGATTTATTTTATGAATCAGATTTTAGAAAATTCAATAAGCTGGTCAATCCGAGTCCGAACTCCCCGGGAATGCCGGATGAAGCACCTGGAAGAACAGCTAATTATATTGGATATAAAATCGTTTCTGCTTTCATGAAGAATAATCCAAAATTAAACTTGAACGATCTTCTTTCTTGGGAAGACAGTCAAGAAATACTAGATAAATCAAAATACAAACCTAGATAACAGTTGCTGAAACTCCCTCGTCTCAACTAGATCAGTGCAGATGAGAAAAACGGCAACCTAACACCCTTTATCCAATAAAACCGTGTTTCTTTGCATTGCGCAATTTAGAATATGCTATTTACCGAATTCAAACTGAACAAGTCTTTGATTAATGCCCTTGATACGATGGGTATTTCTGAGGCGACTGCCATTCAGACGAAAGTCTTCTCACCAATTATGTCAGGGAAAGATATCGTTGGTATAGCCCAAACAGGTACTGGTAAAACGTTGGCATATTTATTACCTAGTTTTCAATTGTGGAAATTTACTAAATCTCCTCATCCACAGATTTTAGTTGTTGTTCCGACTCGTGAGCTAGTGACACAATTAGTAGATGTTGCTACACAATTGACCGAATTTATAAATGTCGCAATTGTTGGTGTTTATGGAGGCACAAATATAAAAACGCAAAAAGCAGCCATTATTGGAGGCGCGGATATCGTGATTGGGACACCAGGCCGCTTGGTAGATCTATGCAAGGACGGTGTGCTGAAAACAAAATTTCTAAAGCGCTTGATCATTGATGAAGTGGATGAAATGCTCAACCTCGGTTTTCGAACACAATTGAGAGACATACATCAGTTCATTCCTGAAAGTTGTCAGCATCTGATGTTTTCTGCGACCATGACAGAAGACGTAGAAAAAGTCATTCAGGAGTTTACAGAGTACTATACCAAAATTGAAACCGCTCCTTCTGGCGCCCCTTTAGAACACATCGAACAATTCGGATATCGCATAGAGAATTTTAACTCAAAAGCCAATTTGCTCGAACGTCTACTGAATGACGATGCTGCTATGTCCAAGGTGTTGGTATTTGTCAAAACGAAAAAAATGGCCGATGTCCTTTTCGAACGAATGGAGCCTCAATTTGTGGATCAGATTGGAATAATCCATTCCTCCAAATCGCAAAACAATCGGTTTGATACGGTGGCAAAATTTCAGGATGGGACATATCGATGTTTAATTGCAACAGACATTATTGCCAGAGGACTTGATGTGACTACTGTCACCCATGTGATCAATTTTGATTTGACCGATACACCAGAGAAGTATATCCACCGGATAGGTAGAACAGGTAGATCTGAACAAAAGGGAATATCAATTTCTTTTGTTTCTGAAGCAGAGCTAGATTATCAGCGTGAAATCGAAACCCTGATGAATAAGCAAATCACCATATTGGATTTGCCTAATGATATAGTATTATCTGATGAGTTGATTGCCTTGGAAAAACCGAGTGAATATGTTCCATTTAATCAGCACAAGATTAAGAAGCGTGTACCATCAGGACCTGCATTTCACGAGAAGAAAGAAAAGAACAAAAAGGGCAACAATAAAATCCGAAAGAAGGAAAAAATGAAGCTTAAGTACGGGAAGCCTATTAAAAAGAGGAGAAAGGCAAAGAAGTAGTATTGTTGGCTGATTCAGGAAGAGGCAGAGCCTATGAGCTTTTGGTCGAGATATTTCGCTCCGTTTACCTCGATTTCAACTTCAAAACGGCATTATTTCGAACAAGTCCCCTCAAAAGATGTTATCTTTGTAGATTCAATCTAAATAAGAAATTATGAGTAGCACAACATCAAATCCGGTCATGCTGTATACAGAGCAAACACCAAACCCGGAATCATTGAAATTTGTGACAAATAAAATGCTTTACAGAGGTACCGCAGATTTCAGAGAGCGTCCACTAGCAGAAGAGTGGTCTCCTTTAGCAACTGCATTGTTTGACTTTCCATATGTCAAAGGTGTCTACATCTGCAATAACTTCGTAACGATAACCAAAGAGCTCAACTATAAGTGGGAAGATTTGATGATGAAACTCAAAGAGTACATCAAAGGCTATGTAGAAGAAGATAAAGAAATCCTCAAAGAGGGTTTTGCAGAAGCAATGGCGGAAAAAGAAAAAGAAGAGGGTGTTGGATACGAGTATACAGGTGATGAAGCCGAACTGGTTATAAAAATTAAAGATCTTATTGACACTTACGTAAAGCCAGCCGTAGAAGTCGACGGAGGCAACATCGAATTCAAGTCTTTCAAAGACGGTATAGTCACAGTTATCTTGCAAGGCTCTTGTAGTGGCTGTCCTTCATCAACGGTGACACTAAAATCTGGTATTGAAGGGATGTTGAGACGGATGGTGCCAGAAGTCAAAGAGGTTGTAAGTGAAATGGGTTGACGAACGGTCCCGCTGCTAGAGCGGGATTGAATTGACTATACCCAACGGATTTGAGTGTGAGCTATTAACTATGAGGCCATTTTTTCAAGATTAAGGCGTAAAACGTAGGAATAGTGGTGCTATTACGAGGCTTTGCAACGCAGATATTGATAAAATGGGCAGTAATAAATGGGTCACACTCAAGTGCGTTGGGTATAAATGTCAATTCAAAGTGAGGAAACCGATTCATCAGAATCGGGTGGGCTGGCAAAACAACTAATTCTTTCCTTACTAACAATCAAGTTTAAAACTGATCTTGCTATTGACTAAATGTCAATTCATAGAAAGAAACCGATTCATCATAATCGATTGGGTTGGCAACAAGCTCTAACCAAATCTCAAACTTAACGAGTTCCTTTGCTTCTATGACAACAACTTTATCATCTTTGCATACTAAAGCGTACAATTATTTATGAATTATGTAGAGTTGTCCGAAAAAGTAAAGACTTTAAGCACTGAAGTTGCAAGCTTCATCAGAGAGGAATTACTGAAAGTCAAATCAGACGACATCGTCACAAAGGATCACAACAGCTTAGTCACTTATGTTGATCAAACAGCAGAACGAATGATTGTTAAGCGATTGCAAGAACTGTTGCCTGAATCGACATTCATTACAGAGGAAGATACAGTCGAACAAGGGGAGAGCGAGCAAGTATGGATCATAGACCCATTGGACGGCACGACTAATTTTTTGCAACGTATTCCTCATTTTGCCGTCAGTATCGCTTTACGTGTTTCTGGCACAATGCAAATTGGTGTTGTCTTTGATGTCATGCGCGAACAATGCTTTTCCGCTGTCAAAGGACATGGTGCATTTGTCAACGATACTGCCATACACGTCAGTCAAAAAACAGACATCAGCGAATGCATGCTGGCTACTGGATTTCCTTATGCCAACAACATTAATTTTACACCGTTAATCAATACACTAGAACATTGGATGATCAACGCCAGAGGGATCAGACGATTTGGTGCAGCTGCACTTGACTTGTGTTTTGTTGCTGCTGGTAGAATAGACTGTTATTATGAATCCACCTTAAATATCTGGGACATTGCTGCTGGTATATTGATTGTAGAAGAAGCTGGTGGTAAAGTCACGGATTACTTTGGGAAAGCATGTGATCAAAGTGGCTACCAAACTCTCGCTTCCAATGGACACATTCATCAAGATGTGGTAAACGTACTTCAAGAAAAATTCCAAGCTTGAAACATGTATATTTATACTTGAATTGAGTTTTATAGAAAACATAAAAGTGGCGTTGTTGTCCTTGAGGTCAAATTTCCTCAGGTCATTTCTTACGCTACTTATTATTGCAGTTGGCATTACTTGCTTAGTAGGGATACTGACAGCCATTGATGCGATTCTGTTTTCGATGAGTGATAGCTTTTCGCGAATTGGCGCAAACTCCTACCAAATCATTCCAGCTAGAGAACAAATAAAAACAAATGGTCCAGGAAGGCGATCTCGCATATCAGAACCAATCTCTTATGATCAAGCGTTGACCTACAAAGATAAAATGGAAGATACGGGCGGTTCATTTGTATCTGTATTTTTCAGAGGATCGCGCAGTGCCACAGTAAAATTTGGTGAAGAAGAAACTAACCCTACCGTTGGTATAACAGGAATAGATAACAATTACTTCAGGGTGTCTTCCTTCGAAATACAAGAAGGCAGAAATTTTACTCAGACAGAAACGGAATCCAGTGCACACAAAGCGCTTATCGGCAGCAATATTGTGACTTTGTTGTTTGATGATAAACCAGATAAAGCGATTGGTAAAACGATTTCTATTAATTCTGACCGGTTTAGAGTAATCGGAGTCCTCGAAGAAAAAGGCTCATCCATGGGTGGAGGGACGGATAGGCAAGTCTATATCCCGCTTCAATTGGCTAAACAGCAATTTGGTACAACACGAACAAATTATAGCATCATCGCTGCAGTCACCGACGCCAAACTGATAGACCAATCAATATCCAATACCATTGGCATTTTTAGAAACATTCGAGGACTGACGGCAAAAGATGAAAATGATTTTGAAACCAGAAAGTCTGACGGCATTTTAGAAATATTAAAAGACATGACGAGTCAATTGCGTTGGGGAACCATCGCCATTGCATTAATGACGTTATTGGGAGCTGCAATCGGCTTAATGAACATCATGCTTGTCTCTGTCACAGAAAGAACAAAAGAAATAGGCGTGCGAAAAGCTTTGGGAGCAACGAGTGAAAACATCCTCATCCAATTTTTAACTGAAGCGATTGTGATCTGCCAAATTGGTGGAATTGTTGGTATTGTCTTAGGGATTCTCGTTGGGAATATTGTTTCCATTGTTGCCTCTAGTCCGTTTATTATTCCATGGCCATGGATTGCACTAGGCATGAGTATTTGCATTTTTGTTGGTATTGTTTCTGGACTTTATCCTGCGTTGAAAGCTTCTCGGCTTGATCCGATTGAGTCATTGAGGTATGAGTAATCGATTACACAAAGAGGTCGGGAGACCAATGTCGTTTAGTTAAGGATTAAATGACACTGAAGGTGTCACAGCATACAGCCCAAGGTGTAACCCTGGGTTTGAATTGGAATGAGAATTCCATTGGCGCGCGTTTTTGATTCAAAAACCGTGACAATGGTTTTAATTGTTTGATCATCAATGAATTATATTTCGTTTAATATTCTTTGTCACCATTTTTGATTCAAAAATATCCAACCAAAGGTTAGCAGGTGCCAAAAAGCTTTACCGTATTCTATCCACGGGCGATGCCCGTGGCTATTGTCTTTCGCACTTTCAGTGCTTAACTAAACGACATTGATCTCCGTACCTCTTGCCTTAAATTGTCTTTATCAAGATAACGCCATGCCTACCTTGATTTCCATACAAAGAAATTTCATTTGGTCGTCTCAGTATTCTAATGTTAGCTACTGAATTAGGGTCGATGTGACTAATCGTTTCAAAGCCTTTTCCAATAGTGCGATCATTGACAACGAATAGTGGTTCATCTGAAAAAGACTCACTAAATCTTGGTATTTTTATTTGCATGGCCAAGCCGTAACCATCGACTATAGCACCAGCAGAATTACGAAATAAGTCATCCCAAGTTGTTTGAGGTAGTTGTTGGTCTGTAAACTGGGGTTGTGATAACTCTGATGTTGGTCTTACTTGCGTACCAAAGCTGTGCTTGTCTGGTATATATGAAGTAGAACAAGATGTATAGACCAAGCTAAAGATGAAAAAGAATGCATAAGATAAAATGCGTTTCATTAGAATACTATTTAATCGTTTAAGAGGAGAATTCCTCGTGCTGTCATAAGGCGGGATGGCAAAGATAGCGTGTAATCAAATGAGCATGATAGCTACAAAATGGATACATAAGCTCTATAAATCTTTTACTGACGAGTAGTGAGCCAAAGGTTTTTTAACCTCTTGGCGTTTTCAATACAATTCACAATAACCAAGGACGAGAACTAAGGCAAAGGTCTAAGCCAGGCGCACACGTCCCTACCTCTTGCCATGACGAGTAGTGAGCCAAGGATTTTTATTATACCTTTTAGCACCTGTCAACGACAATTCACAAAAACGAAGGACGAGAACTACTGACCGCAATCTGCTATGAAAGCTGTAAATGTGGCTCCAGGTCTCACTTCAAAACCTGATTCTAGTACAATGCTTGTACCCGCCACAAAATCGACATCTCCAAAATTTGGTACTTCACCGAAAGATGTCACTTCTTCAATTGCTTGATACAAGCCGTCCAAAATAGGAGTGAAATTTACACGCAATCTATCTGTCGTACAAGGCCTTTTGCGTAAACATATCGACAAGATTTCGCCAGTTTCATTACAGCCAAATGCATTTGAGCTTATGGTGTGATTACCGCCGTTGCTTAGATAGCTGCAAAAATTTCTAGTGCTGCAGTCGGAAAGTAAATCGTTGTCAAACAATCGGAGATCTGTCATACCAAGCCCAATATTTTGAAGACCAAACAGGCTTGTCAAATTATCATTTTTACCGATTGACAAAGCACCTCTGATTGAAGTCAGATTAGATAAGGCACTTATGTCCACTAAAGAACTGTTATCAAAAATGAGTAGTCCGCCAGTTAGATATTCTAGGTTTTCTAGACCAGATAACGATTGAAGTTGGTCGTTTTCTGCTATGCGCAAATCACCATCAATGGATGTCAATTGACTTAGACCATTTAGCGAATGAACAGGATCAAGTGCAGAGCTGACAATAAACAGATTGCCTCCTATTTCAGTACAATTAGGATATAGTGACGTGAAGTCATCAATTTGTTGTTGAGTTGAAATGGTCAAGCCATTTGGCAAACAGGATTGTGCATGTATGAGCGGAATGGACATGGCCCACATGACTATGGCTAAAATTCGTTTTGTAAAACCAAATGAAACGCTGCTCATATTACATTTTTTTATAATGTTTTAGCTGCAAATAATATTCCAAGAATTAATTGGATACCTAAGTACGCATGTTAGTCATGACAAATCAACACTATAATTTGTTGTCTTCATCCACAATATGTGTCTTCAGCCATTCTTCGCCCTCTTTGTCTAAAAAGAAATCCATCCATACATAGTACAGTGTCTCACCTTCTTCTACTCCAACTGAATGGGTGGAGCCTAAAGGTATATGCAGTAAATCATATTCACCTAAGTTTTGCTCGGCGCCATCAGCATATACGGTGCAGTTGTTTTTTGATAAGCCCAGAAATAATTGTTCGAGCATAGGGTGTTTGTGTTCACCGACTTTATCAGGCCCTTTTGTTTCGACAGTGCCCATGGCAATTCTCGGTATAAACTTATTGGGAAGTATGGTGCGACTAATCGTATTGGGGCTTTTAATTGGTTCGGTGTATGACTGACAATCAGCGAATTTTTTGTAATACACTTGCTGGGTATGAGCTGTTGGAAATTCTTTTAAATCCAATAAGTCTTCGGGAGAAAGTCTGCTTGTTATTTTAAGATAATGCAGACGGTCATTTTTAGTTGTAATTGTAATCTGCTTCAGACTATTTGGAAGAAAGATTGATTCAGCTAAGGCATCATAGTTATTGCCATCTGCGATTATAGTGCCTTCACCTTTGAAGAAAAGATACAATGATTTGGATCCATCTATTGAAGGGTCTTTTAATTCACAGTCACATGAAAGAATAACATGCTGAATATGAATGCCTTTGATTTCATTTTCAAGAATTGATGCGTTATAGACTGTCGTATGTTCAGTTTCATCTACAGAGAGACGTTCAATAGGAATTTTAGGACTTTGCATTAAGCGACTTAATTAACTTAAAAAATTAACAACGACCTCTAATAATGCTTCGGGCTTATCTGCATGTACCCAATGACCTGCTCCTTCTATAGTAGCCATGCTCGCATTTGGAAAATGATGTTTAATTATGGCTTCGTCATCTGACAGAATATAATTCGACAAACCGCCTCTAATAAACAAGCCTTTGCTGTGTGATGTAGCTGATAGGCTGTGTCCCATAATGTCTGCATATGAGTTTTTCAATATTGGGAAATTTGCCTTCCACTCAAAACCACCTTCCTTTTTACGCTTTAAATTTTTCATTAAAAACAACCTGACTCCCATTTCCATTATTGACTTCGAAAGCTGTTCGTCAATCTCTTTTCTAGTCTTTGCTTCTTCAAGGTCAATGGACAAAACGGAGTCAAAAATAAATTGATGATCGCCAGCATACGTTTTAGGTGCGATATCTACAACAACAAACGACTCAACCCTTTCAGGATATGATGTGGCAATTTGCATTGTAGTTTTACCTCCCATTGAATGGCCTAGAATATGTGCCTTTCTGATGTTCAAATGATCCAATAATTCAATACAATCTTTTGCCAGTAATTCATATGTAAATTCTTCTGAGCGAAATGACTTTCCATGATTGCGTTGGTCTACAAGTATTACTTTGTATTGTTCACTTATTTTTTTAGCAAACCGCTGCCAATTATCCAACATACCAAAAAGCCCATGTAGGATAATTAATGGTTCGCCTTCTCCAATTATTTTGTGGTTTAAAATCATTTGTGCAAAAGTATAGTCAAATAAACTTAAATTTTAAAAACTTGATTTGCCGCCCATCTTCTAAATGGCTCTGCTCGTAAAATGTTTTAATGTCTAATTCTGTAAATTCCAATTCTGACTTATAAATATTGTTGTTTTTGTACAAGACCTCTGTATTATTCTCTTCCAATACAGTCGCTACAGAATAGTAGTACAAAATGGACGAGTCTGTTTTGAGATTTATGGTTCCATTTTTAGCAAGTATCTGTTTGTACTTTTGCAAAAATACAGGTGATGTCAGTCTTCGGTTTTTCTTTCTTGATTTTAAAAATGGATCTGCAAAGGTTATCCAAATTTCATCAATTTCATTTTCTGCAAAAAATTCAGAAATAAACTCTATTCGTGTGCGAAGAAAGGCAGCATTTGTAATATTATTTTCTTCCACAAATGTCGCACCTTTCCATATTCTAGCACCTTTGATGTCGACACCAATAAAATTACGGTCAGGATAGCGTTGTGCCAAGCCAACAGTATATTCGCCCTTACCACAGGCCAACTCAATGGTAATTGGCAAATCATTGTTAAAGATCTTCTGCTTCCATTGTCCTTTTGGGTTGATCATTTTCTCATCATACCAGTGCAAGAGATGATCAGAATGATCGAAGTTCTCAAGCACATGTTTATAAGACAATAGTTCGGCAAATTTTCCAAGTTTATTTCTTTTGGCCATCTGAGTTCTTTTAAGATGTTATTCAGCAACTTTAGCAAAAACGATAAGACAGCTGAAAAGTGCATCATTGCTTGCTGCAACAGTTTTGAATGATACAGAGTGGTCACATGAAACAACCTTGATTGTGGTTGGAAGAGATTCCAAAAACGTCTTTATTGCTTGATTCAGCGCCTTGGCAGACTCTTCGATGATTAATTTAGATGAATATTTCATAGTGTATTTTGAGGAGGTGAATATCTGAAATAGAATCTAATGGAATGGCCTAATTGTCAATATTTCTATCGAGATAGAATTCTATTGTATAGAATATTTATCAAGTTTTGAGTCAGTAATTGACCAAACACGACATAAAATTTGGTTTACTTGAAACTAAATCTGCTTTAACTACGTTTTAGGAATCTATAACTGCAACTTTCGGGTCACAATTCTCTTTTAACAAATCAAAACATCCTATTTACACACATGTCTTATCGTATCAGTTTATTAGAATTTTCTAAGCACAATGAAATCGTGTGGTCTTTTTTGAAGATAATTTTATCTAAAGAAAGCCAAGTGGATGTTTTTTGCAATGAATTTGTGTATCACCAATTGTATGATTTACATGATGATCCTCGAATCCATTGGTTCCTAAAACCTGAATCGCAGTCTTCTTCTGAGTTCATCACTCAACACAGAAGTCATCTAGTAAATCGAGACAAACTGTTGTTTACTAGTGTGCCACCAAAAGACTTGAAAATGTTTGAAGATCGAGAATTAGCAAGAAAATCGAGTTTGCTGATCTACGACCTCCATTTTTACGCATCTGAATTCCATGAGATTAACGAAGGGGTGAATGTATTGAAGTTAATTAAAGGCCAATTGACTGCAGAGCGCAAATACATCAAAACCGCTTTTGCACATGTAAACCAAATTCTCGTGGCTTCAGAACAAATCTATGAGTATGCTAAGCAAAATAGAATCCACAGTATTGATGGTTTCTTAAATGTTTTGGTCTTAGACAAACTCAAGAAACGGAAAATAAAGAAAAAATTAAGAATTGTTGTTCCCGGGAGGATATCCTCCAAACGCAAAAATTATGAGCCAATTTTTAAAGCGCTTACTGTTTTAAATGAGTCAACATTAAGGAAAAATATTAAGGTTACTTTTCTGGGATTAGCCAATAACAAGCAAGCGAACCAACGCATAAATGAATTGGCGGCAGAAATGAAAGACCATATCGAAATTGAATACTTCCCAGTATTTGTGCCGCAAAAGAACTTCAATAAAATCATGAAAAAAGCCCATTTTCTCATATTACCGATTGCTGAGAAAAAGGAATCTGGAACTGTTCACGAGTCTTATGGGATGAGTACTGTTTCTGGGTCTCTTTCAGATATGGTAAAATATGGGAAACCAGCCATTTTACCTTCATTTTACCCACTAGATAAAAAGCTAGATTCTATGACAAGGCGTTATGATTCTGAAGAAGAATTGGTAAACCTAATGCAAGATTGGGTATACAATAAGTCTTTTCAAAAGTTGCCTGTAGAAGACTATAAAGAGTTTTTACCACAAGCACTTGCTGAAACTTTTTTCGATACGCTGCAGTCAGAAAACCCAAAAGTAGAGATGCATGTGGCTTAATTTATTGGGTTAACCCCCGATTTTAGCAGACCCTTACCCTGTGGGGGTTTGAGATTTTACGCCTTTAAAAATCAATTCCCAGAGCGATGTGTAATCTCGGGTTTTGTATTTGTCTGGATTCAACACCCCATCCGTAATCCACTCTGACATTGTATCCGAGAAGGGTGGCTCTTGCGCCAAGTCCATAACCTAACACTAATGGATCTCTAAAAAATCTGACGTTGATTTCTAATAGCGGTGGTTGAGATACCGTCGCTGTATTGATAGGGTTATCCGTACCACCTGGAGTCAATCCATGCCACGCTGTACCTGCATCAAAAAATCCGACGAGCATAAAGTTTCTAAAGAAAGAGGACCGTATTCTTCGTTTGGAAAAATACTTAAACAAGGGCAATCTAAATTCCGAATTCGCAAGTACGTAAGTTGTCCCATTTCGAATATTCGTTTGAAAGCCTCTTAAGTGAGGAGCGACAACTTGAAAAGCAAATTCTCTATCAGGCGGTATGCCTATATCTTGATTGAATGTAGAACCAATGGCATTTTCTACTCCTCCAACATAATACAAGATGTTGTCTGAACCAAAGGATGTTGCACCAGACCCACGCAAGGCTATAATGGCATGATTCAAAACCGGAATATAATGTCTAAAATCAAAACCAATAACTGTGGTAAATCCTCTACTTGGTTCGAACGTAATGCCATCCTGCGTATTGATTTCGAATCGGTTGATGAGTTCGACATAAGCTTTGTATCTGGTACCCCATAAGACATTGTCATCTTTAGGGATCGTATTGTCAAACACATATTCTCCTTTTAAGCTGATTCGCTTTTCATTGTCGTTCGGTTGAGCTACAGAAAAGTCATCAGTGTGCAAGAAAAAGAATCGATCAAACCTCAACTGCGCGGTACCACGAATGCTCGTATAGACATCTAATGGGTATTTTAATCTATACAATCCAAGTAATGACGTTGCTTTAGTCCGTTGAGATGGAAATGCAAAATTTTGTTCAGTATTAGATACAGCCCTTCTATACAGTGCAAACCGTTTGTCAATTAAAGCACGGTTATCATCATACACAACAAAGGACTCTAAGCCATTTAAACCTGTAGGTATTCTGATGCCGCCAGTAATTCTATAATCTTCAAATAGATCAGTGACAATTCCTTTCATTAATAAACCTACAGGAGTATTGTTTAATTCAGTTTGATCTTGAGTGTAACTTTCAAGCCCTTCAAACAACACACTATTATCCACAGAAGTTGTGAAATCTTCTAGCTTAAATTTTGACCTAGCTGCAACTGCTCTTGCTGAAACAAATTCTATGACATTTTTTTGATCGTTTTCAAAATCTACACTGCTTGCTGGTAAATTATTAGAAAATATGTTTATTTCTGTCGTCCCACTATCAAGCGGTTTTATATTTTTTGGGTCTTTAAATGCCGATTGAAATGTATACTCATATTTCAACTCTTCTTCTTCGGTTAATTCGAGTACGCCAACTGTATTTTGTTGTTCTTCGTTTAATTCTTGAACGGCGGTTGACAGATTTGTCGCATTAACGGTTTTAGATAAATCTGGATATTCTACAAAGACTTTATATGCACCATTTTGGTACAATGTGTACACATATTTATCGCTACCAGCTACCGCATGGTGTTTGATGATGTTTCTTGATTTATCAGAATTTATATAATGCTTGTTTTCATTCCCATCATACACATATCTGTTTTTCATTCCAGTAGAATAACCCAAATAAACAAGTTTACCATCATCGATCAAAAATGGATTTCTCTCACTTTCTATTTTGGAATCGGAGAGTTGTATTATCTCGCCTTGTTTTTCATCGAATGGCATGAAATACGTATTGAATGGATGTATGGGTAAGATGGTATCCATTCGAGTAGCATCAAGCACATCTGGTATTTTATTTGAGGAATATAAAATGCCATTCGTACCGTTGAAAGATATATAATGCGCGTCTATATCATCAAAATAATCATCAGTCAATTTTTCATGTTGACGACCTCTTGAATAATAAATATGGATGTTAGAATAGCCATCCGTAGTCGCACTCATGATATAGTCTAAATCTGTTTTATAAGATATACTGTACACGCGTTGGATGTCTTCAGGTAGAATTTGTTCTTGCTCTTCACCATTCGCAAGGTTTTTTTTCAGTAAATGAATTTTATCCCTAAACTCATATACAATTGTGATTTCATCTCCATTGGGATGCCAGGCTATTAAAGGATAGTTGTAATCAGGCTCTTGCACATTATTTCGATAACCATGTTTGAATACAGTGATCTCTTCCTGTGTTTCAAAATTGTATAAATTGATTCTTATTTTTCCAATATCGTTGTATGCATATGCCAGTTCAGTAGCATCAGGACTTAACCTTAATGTACTAATTGGTACGTGGGCTTTATTGGATAAGTCTAATTCTGTAGCCAATTCTTTATCTTCAAAAAAGTCAGCTTCTTGTTCATATAAACCAGTATAAAACCGTTCCCATTCTCTGATGATGGAATCATAGGATTGTCCGAGAACAAACTTGAAGCTATCGTCCAGATTTCTATCCAATCTGGTTAAATATAAAATATTCGATATGGTAGCAGTACCGTATTGTTGCGAAATAAAATACCAAAAGGAATGGCCTGCAATTTTTGGTTGCAGTCTTCCAATCTTATCGAAATCTCTATAATTAGGTTTTTCTGACGCCCATAAATCTCTCAACTCATCTTCGATCAGATAATCCCAATCTTCAGCGATGTAACTGACGATTCCTTGAGCAAACCATTCTGGTAGATCTAGACTCAAACTGTTTTGCACTATTTCTTGGAGGCTGCCTTTGGTGAACATCGCATTTAAATATGCATTGGCAATTCCTTTTCTAATTTGTTTTCTCAGGTTGCGATGATTGCCATCATAATAGACAAACATCTTATTTCCGATGATGGTGGTGTTGCCATGAGAACTTTCAAAGGTTTCGCTCGTACCAATGTTACTTTGCTTCAAATCTGACTGGTCGAGATAGACAATGATTTCAATTTTATCATTGATCCTGTGTTCCATGATGTTTTGAATATCGTCGTGGTCATATTCAGCCATTTGGACCACAAACTGTCCGATGTTCTTTCCTTTACCGTACCAATAGGTAATGAAATTTTCTGTTTCGTAGGTCCACCATTTATGATAAGCATCATGATACTGGACTCGATTTTTACCGAATTCTGTAGCAATTGATTGGCTGCTCATTTTCTCCGTAAGGAAAAACGAAAGCAGTCCCACTAAAAGAAGTAGCTTTCTCATTACATTAATGTACAAAATCAAATTTGTTTTTTTGACAACAATACCTGCTAAACCCCATCAAAACGTTAAATAAGAACGCATATTTGAATTCAGTGCGACAATCTGGGTGATAGGCTTAAGCTCTAATTGTAAAAATACCACTATAAGCAGAAGAATTCAAGACAAATTTTGTCATCCAATATTGCCTAATGTTGATGATGCCCCTTTGGGTATTGCAGACTAAAACAAATAGTATAAAAGCCCTGAAAGGGCGCCAGACTATAGCCAAGGGTAAAACCCTTGGTAAAAGAACTATTGTGTAACATAAGCCCTGAAAGGGCGTAAGCAAAAACACCATGAGTGAATAAGAAATACCAATCTTAGTTCACGAATTTCTTTTACGGTGATCAGAAATACAAATCCAATATTAGCTTACGCCCCTTCAGGGCTGTGGTGCCATAACGACATCTTACCAATGGCTTTGCCATTGGCTATTTGCTTTGCGCCCTTTCAGGGCTAGCACATGTTACAAGCAATTTGTATGCTAAGAATATAATTGATTGATAAAAGCAATACCCCAACGGGGTTACATCATTAAGATGGGGCATCGCCCCATCTTATGATCTTGAGTTTAGGAGTCCCAACGGGACGACCTAGAGTTTAAACAATTTGCACATAAACAAGGTCGTCCCGTTGGGACTCATCATAGAAACATGACAACAGAGAGGGACGATGTCCCCCGCTGTTGATGATACCCCTTTGGGTATTGCTAAAACAAATTGCAATTAAAGCCCAGAAAGGGCGCTAGACTATAGCCAAGAGTACAACCCTTGGTAAAGCCAGCAACTGCACATCTCCACATACCTGATTATTTTACAATTACAATCTACTGTTTTGACTTGTCAGCAGTATCTTAGCATGATGAAAGTAAAGATGTTCACGTTTAACGCTTTTCAAGAGAACACTTATGTCTTGTCTGATGATACAAAAAAGTGTGTTATTGTAGATCCAGGCTGTTCAAATGCTGCAGAGCGCAAAGCCCTTACTGACTATATCGAACAAGAAGAGCTCACTCCAGTAAGGCTGATCAATACACATTGTCACATCGACCATATACTAGGAAATGACTACGTCAGCAACACATGGAATTTGCCTTTAGAAGCACATGCTGGAGAAGCAACGGTTTTAGATTATTCCAAAAAAGCAGCGCAGATGTATGGGATAGCATATGACGATTCGCCACCAATTGCTAAGTACATCGAAGAAGGCGATAAAGTCCAATGGGGTGAGACAACACTTGAAACATTTTTTACACCAGGCCATTCACCAGCAAGTCTTTCTTTTTTTCATAAAGAATCAAAGCAGCTCATTGCTGGAGATGTCTTATTCCAAAACAGCATTGGCAGAACAGACCTGCCAGGTGGCAATTTTGACACATTGATTAAAAACATAAAGGAAAAGTTATTTCCGCTAGGTGATGATGTGATTGTGTATTCAGGACATGGACCTTCGACGACGATTGGGAATGAGAAGGTGAATAATCCGTTTTTAAACCACTGATTAAATGATGAACCTACGTCGCAGGCTATTTCTTAGCTGGTGTCGGTTCCAATCGATTTTCTTTTAGCTCAAATTCTAATTTTCGATTATTGTAAATGTCCATAGCTGCATAGATGGCATTGCGCATTGAACTAGCATCCGCCTTGTTTTGACCTGCAATCTCATAACCAGTGCCGTGATCAGGTGACGTACGTACATAGTCCATTCCAGCAGTATAATTTACCCCTTTTCCAAAAGTCAATGTTTTGAATGGAATCAACCCTTGGTCGTGATACATAGCCAAAATACCATCGAACTTTGCATAGTTTCCAGAACCAAAAAATCCGTCAGCAGAATAAGGCCCAAAGAGCAGGACTCCTTTTTTCTTTAACTCGATGATAATTGGTCGGATTAGTTCTTGTTCTTCATTTCCTATTTTGCCTTCGTCTCCAGCATGAGGATTCAAACCCAAAATAGCCATAGTTGGCTTTTCTTTGCCAAAGTCTCTTTTGAGGGAATGGTAAAAGAGATTGATTTTTCGCATGACTGTTTCTTTTGTCAGCAGCTCTGGCACTTTTGTAATTGGCTCATGATTGGTAACTAATGCGATGCGTAACTCTTCAGACATCATGGTCATCAATGAAGAATTTGCTCCTAATGTATGCTGTAAGTATTCGGTGTGTCCTGCATAAGGAAACGACATAGGATCCATTGTACTTTTGTTGATTGGTGCAGTGACCAATACGTCTATATGTCCATCCTTCAAATCATTGACTGCCCGATCAAGACACACATGAGCAAATTGACCAGCTTCTGGCGTTGCTTTACCAAGTGTTATTTGAATGTCATCATTCCAACAATTGACGACACTGACCTTACCCTTACTTACGTGTTCTGCAGTGGAAGCATTTGCAAATTGAATGTCAATATCTTTCACAATATTCTTATGGTAAGCCATCACTTTACCAGAACCATAAATAATAATCGTATTTCTTTGTAGTGCGTCATTTCCTGACAATGCTTTTAATATCACTTCTGGTCCTACCCCATTTATATCACCTGATGTTATCCCTATTCTCATAATTCATTTTATTGGTGTCAAAGATACTCTTTTTGTATCAGGCGTAGGAAGTTGGACTAAAATTCATATTTTGCTTTTTAATATATGAATAAACGAATATGTGTTTATTGTGCGTCAAGCGAAAAGGTACCAGCCAAGTACTTCGAAGACACTAAAAAAATAGCAGAAGGATTGGTCGCTGGCGATCATCATGTTGTGTATGGTGGCGGTGCTGTAGGCTTAATGGGTACATTAGCAGACACTGTGATTGATCGCAAAGGAAAAATCACTGGGATCATGCCATCTTTTATGAAAGATGTGGAATGGAATCATCCAAAAGTGACAGATATGGTGTATACTGATACCATGTCACATCGCAAAGAGCTCTTACTTGAAGGTGCCGATGTTGCTCTGTCTCTACCCGGAGGCTGTGGCACCTATGAGGAATTTATGGAGGCCATTACGTTAAAACGATTGGGCCAGATAGGGACAGACATCGTTTTTTACAACCAAGACGGATTTTACGACCCTATAAAACAACTGTTTGCACAAGCTGTTAAGGAAAATTTCATGACCGAAGAACATATGAACGGCATTCAATTTTTTGACACTGTTGAAACATTGATTCACTACATCAACCACGACAGTCAGACAATCACAAACGATATTCACGAAGCTGTAGTCAGATGAAAGAAGTAATGCCACTTCGACCATATTTTAAGCGTTCCAAAATTGAGGCTGGATGTGATGAAGCTGGCCGTGGTTGTTTGGCAGGACCAGTATTTGCAGCAGCTGTCATTTTACCAAAAGGATTCAATGAACCCTTGTTGAATGACTCTAAAGTCTTGAATGAAAAGCAGCGAAATCAACTCAGGATTATTATTGAAGAAAAAGCAGTCTCCTGGTCCGTAAAAAAGGTATCTCCTAAGATAATTGATAAGATAAATATCCTAAACGCCTCTATCAAAGCGATGAACTTGGCAATTGATGACTTATCAACAAAGCCTGAACATCTCATTATCGATGGCAATCGCTTCGAAACGAAAAAGCCAATACCATTTACATGCGTCATTAAAGGCGATTCGAAGTATCAATCCATAGCCGCAGCTTCCATTCTTGCCAAAACCCATCGAGACGAATATATGCTGCGACTTCACCAAAAGTTTCCACATTTTCACTGGCATACGAATAAGGGATATCCAACCTTGCATCACCGCAAAGCTGTGATCGAACATGGCAAATCAAAACACCACAGGAAGACCTTTAGTGTGTCTATCCAGCAAAAGTTGTTTAAGTAAGTTGCGAGCTGGTAATCGGTGAAGTATGGAGGAGGTATGGAAAACCTTCGATACAAGAATCCATTCGACTGGATTAAAACCTCATTTAAAAGAGAATTTTAAAGGATCAGGATGAGACCTTCGATTTGTAATAATCTCAGATATAATGTCTGCCAAAAGCCAAAAACTTACCTATATCCAGACTAAACCTGTGTTTTATAGGCTTTTATAATTATAATTATTTCATATATGAAAATATTTATATATCTTTGAGCCAAGCCTAACAGCTTATATTTGCTAAAGCTTTCGGAATTAGTTATCAATAAACCAATCTGAGGAGCAGGATAATAGACCGAATCTTTCCTACTCTACTTCTTCTGGAGGCTTTGGCTTTTTTCTTCCTTTCGCTACTATTGCTTACTTTACTATCAAATATTACTCATGGAAATTGCCGCCAAAGTTGTCATTGGCTTAGTTGCCTGTCTACATCTATACATCATGTGGTTCGAAATGTTTGCTTGGGAATCGAGAGGCCCCAAAGTCTTCCGCAATTTTTCTAAAGACTTATTTCCTCAAACCAAAGCAATGGCTGCTAACCAAGGTCTCTATAATGGCTTTCTTGCTGCTGGCCTGATTTGGTCCTTATTCATTCAAAATGTCGTTTGGAGTGAGCGAGTGGCCTTGTTCTTTTTGATATGTGTTGCCGTAGCTGGTGTATATGGGGCAATGACTGCCGCTAAGAAAATTATTTTTGTCCAGACTGTACCAGCGGTGATTGGGATTGTGTTGTTGCTTCTTTGATTATAAAAATTTCCACTT
>CALLFA010000246.1 GCA_937997635.1 uncultured Saprospiraceae bacterium
TTTGCAGCATTCATCAAACCACCAGGATTTGACAATAAATCACCAAGTCCACCTTCAGCTAATTTAGTGAAAGAGTCTAGGTTGAAACCACTGTCAGCTTCATCTTGGGATTCGAATTTTTCTTTAAGACCTTCAATCATGCTAGGTGCTGTGTTCGCAGCTTCTGTTTGTGCTTCTTCTTCACTCATTCCTTGTGCCTGTAGTGACTCTTGGATTTTAGATTGAATGTTTTGAAACAAACTGTTGTTTTCACATGAATTGTCATTATTGGTCATGAGCTCCTTAACATCTGCTGCATTGCCGCCTTTTAAAGCATTAGTGATGGTTTCTACTAAGCCATTTGCGCCACTTTCTGCAGCTTGTTCTGTTTGAGAAGCACCAAGCGCATTGCCTGCCATTTTACTCATCAATTGTTGCATAGCAATTCTCTTTAACTGATCTAACATGTTTAATATTTATTGAGTGAAATAATTAATAATCTATATAGTGTGGGGTTGGTGATAGAACAACGACCATTATTCCAAATTAGTTTTATTGTATGCTATTTTAACGTTTGATCATACATCAGCTTCTTGTTTGTTGTGGATGATACTCTCAAAGTGTACTTGATTGCTGATGGTGCGATGCACAGGACAACGAGCAGAGATTTCCAGTAGGCGATTGACTTGTGTTGCATCCAAATCACCTTTTACCTTTATTTCCTTTCGGATAACATCAATTTTAGCTTCAGAAGATTCACAGTCTTCACAATCTTTGATGTGCTCTTTACTGTGACTCAAGTGGACTTCTACTTCATTCAGTTTCCATTTTTTACGATTTGCATACATGCGCAACGTCATTGCCGTACAAGTGCCGACTGAGGCCAATAAAAAGTCATAGGGAGAAGGACCAAGATTCTGCCCACCCACAGAGATTGGTTCATCTGCGATCAAACGATGTCTGCCAGCTACAACATCGGTCGTGAATCCTTCTGGTCCAAGATGAATGCCTACTTGCTGATTGGTTTCTAATTTATGTTCTTCTGTATCAGTTAAATACCTTGATGCCCAACTGGCAATAACTTCTCCTGCATAAAGCGAGTCTTGTTTTTGACTGAGCAAATGATCAGCACCATCAAGAGAAATAAAGCTCTTTGGATGATGCGCACCTGCATATAGTTTGCCTGCATTCTCGATCTCTACAATCCGATCTTGAGGAGAATGTAAAATTAAAATCGGCTTCCGCATCTTTTTTAAAATTTCAGACAGATTCTTCTTTTCCAAATCTTCCAAAAATTGCTTTTTGATGGTAAAGGGTCTGCCTCCTATAGAGACTTCAGCTTCTTCATTGGCTAGAATAGTTACTTTCGACTGACTAAATAAATGAGCTACATGTTCAGGAGCAGCTGGTGCACCAATAGTCACGATAGCCTGAATACTGTCAATTTCTTCAGCAGCAAATATCACAGCAGCGCCACCTAATGAATGACCAATGAGTAGGGACGGGGCTTCATATTTTTCCGTAAGGAAATCAGCAGCCGCAACAAGATCTTGTACATTCGAACTGAAATTTGTGTCAGCGAAATCTCCCTCACTATCACCTAATCCTGTAAAATCAAATCTCAATACAGCAATGCCTTTTTGGATCAATGATCGAGATATATTTCGAATCGCTGAAAGATTTTTATTGCAAGTAAAACAATGGGCAAATACTGCATAAGAGACTGGGCGCTGGCCAGTTGGCAATTCTAGTCGAGCAGATAGTAGACCACCATCTTTATTTTTGAATGCTACCTTTTTTGTCATGTTCTGATTGTTTGTGCAGTATAGTAACTGTTTAACTATGGCTAAGGTTCTGAGAAGATAGCAGGATGTTGTAGCATCGGCATGGGACAACACTTTGCGAACCATCCTCGAAAACATTTGTACCTTTAAAAAATATTCTTATTACTTGAGCGTACATTTCAAATTATGGTTTTTGGCAATTGGTGTTTTTGCAATTGTGCAGTGTTCAACAGAATTGCCAGAACGGTCAGAAGACTATCTAAAAGGCGAAGCTGCTGCCAAGACATACTGCATCGGTTGTCATCAATATGTCGAACCAGAAATGTTAGATAAAGGCAGTTGGTTATCGGTCCTTAATAGTATGAAATACGAAATGGGGCAGTCTGGTTATGAGATACCTTACAAAGAGTGGATAAGCATCCAGCAATTTTATCGGAATCATTCACCCCTAGTGCTACCGAGTGCTACTCTGAAAAAACCAGCGTTAGCGGATGCTTTTGGAAAACCTGTTGATCTGGATCTGCTAAGTGGAAATATATCCTTGCTGAAATCGGAAGACGACTACCTGTATGTCGGTAATCTGAGTGGAGAAATAAGAATTGATTCTCTAGGGCATACACTGTTGAAGAAACGCATACCTAGTGCTGTCCCTATAGATATGGTTGAATTTGATGACTCCTTTCTGCTATTGAATGCTGGAAATTTAATGCCTTCTAATGCGCCAAGTGGAAGTTTGATTAAACTATCCAAGGAGAAAGAGCAACGATTGGTGACTGATATAATCCGACCTGTACATTTGGCATCTTCTCATTCAGATGATAACGGGACAACACTTTTAGCCGTGTCCTCATTCGGTTCTGTTTTGGATACTGTCAATTCTGGAAGCTTAATTATTTATCAAGCTAAAGAGGAAGGGATACAACAACTTTGGTCCTACGATTCGCCCGGAGCAACGAAGTCAATATTTGCTGATGTGGATAAAGATGGAGATCAAGACATCCTTGCTTTATTTTCCCAAGGCAATGAACGCATCTGTTTGTTTGAGCAAGTCAGCCAAGGGGTGTTTACCGAAAAAATACTGATCCAGCATTCTCCAGTTTGGGGCACAAATGATTTCTTGTATGAGGACTTGGATGGTGATGGGGTAGAGGAGATCATCACTGCGAATGGTGATAATGGTGATGGCTCACAAATTTTCAAACCATATCATGGCATTCGGATTTATACCTCAGGATCGGCTGGCAAGTTTGAACTCTCAACGTTTATTCCACTAAATGGTGTATCGAAACTCATCACCACGGATGTTGATGATGATGCAGATCTTGACCTTTTGGTGGTGTCCATGTACCCAAATTTATACACTCAACCATGGCAATCGCTCGTGCTATTGAAACAGACATCTCCATTAAAATTTGATATGAGCTATCTCGAAGAATCTGCCTCTAACCAGTGGCTACTAGCAACGATAAGAGAAAGACCTACAGTAGGTACATCAGCCTTAATCGTAGGTGCCAATCGTATTATTGATGCCCAGATTCCACCTAGAATGAACGAAGACTGGAAAGGAAAAGACCCATTAAAAACATTCGAAATAAAGCGTCTTCGTTGAAGCTTTCTTAGCTTGACTGAGGGTTTCACAGATTAACTTAGCTTTAGAAACTACGTGCCTGATCTCAACGACTAAACCTTACTGTGTACAAGCATTGGTAATCTTATCCAAGGCACCACTTACTTTTGTCAATATCTCCTCTTGGTCATTAATGCTGTGTCTACTCTTTAGATATTCAGGATCATTGTAGCATACGTGAACTGTATCCTTTTCTTGAAAGACCACAATTTTCTGAGGTAAGTCAATGGCCGTTGTACCGCTCGCTGCCATGAGGGGTGTCCCAAGTTTAGGGTTACCAAACAGCACAATTCTTGTTGGTCGTAATGCAAGATCAACAGAACCTGCATTTTTACTGTGATCCAATTCCAGTATAACTTTTAAGTTGGGATTGGCTTCTAGGACAGAGATTAATTTGCTGTAGGTATCCTCGAAACTATGAGCGCTTTCTTTTATGACTAATCCGTTATTGTTTGACATGATTATTGTTTTGTTTTTGAAAAATGATGTTGCTTGTCAAATGTCAAGCTTCTTTTTAGAAAAGTAGAACACAGAAAAGGGGAGAGTGTTGAGG
>CALLFA010000247.1 GCA_937997635.1 uncultured Saprospiraceae bacterium
AACATTAGCTCCTGGTCAACAAACAATCACAAATGCAACTTACGCCATTACACAAGAAGATATAGATGCTTCCTCTGTCGATAACCAAGCAATTGCATCCGGGATTCCACCGTTTGGAGGACCTGTTTCTGATCCATCTGATACAGGAAATCCAGGTGATGTAAATGAAACAGGCGGAGCTGACGATCCGACTAATACACCAATACCTCAAGCTGCTTGTATCGAATTATTAAAGTCATCAACAGTAGATATTGGCAGTGATGGCACCACATCTGTTGGAGATATCGTCACGTATGAATATGTCATCATCAACTGTGGCAATGTCACACTAGACGACATAAGCATTGCAGAAGAGGCAACTCTATTCTCTGGTACAGGTGCCGTGCCTACTATTGATCCTTTGACAATCACAACATTAGCTCCTGGTCAACAAACAATCACAAATGCAACTTACGCCATTACACAAGAAGATATAGATGCTTCCTCTGTCGATAACCAAGCAATTGCATCCGGGATTCCACCATTTGGAGGACCTGTCTCTGATCCATCTGATACAGGAAATCCAGGTGATGTAAATGAAACAGGCGGACCCGATGATCCGACTAATACACCAATACCTCAAGCTGCTTGTATCGAATTATTAAAGTCATCAACACTCGAAATTGGGGCTGATGGCATTACAACTGCTGGAGATATAATCACTTACAATTACACCATCATCAACTGTGGTACTGTCACTCTAACGAACGTGACCTTATCTGAAGATGATCTACTATTTACTGGTACTGGCACCCTACCTGTCCCTTCAGCTCTATTAGTCACAACACTTGAGCCTGGAGAATCTACCACAGCTAGTGCAACTTATGAAATTACTCAAGCAGACTTGGATGCAGGGTCGATTGACAACCAAGCAATCGTTGAAGCAGATGATCCTTTCGGTGATCCGGTGACTGACTTATCTGACACACAGAATCCAGGTGACGTTAACGAAACTGGTGGTCCTAATGATCCGACCAATACTCCTTTCCCAACCGGTGCCTGCATTGTTGTCACAAAAGGTTCGACTCTTGATCTTGGTGTAAATGCTGCAGCTAATCCGGGAGACATTATTACATATACTTATGTCCTTACCAATTGTGGAAATGTGACCTTATCTAATGTTACATTAATTGAAGATGGAATTTTATTTACAGGTACTGGGACTCTTCCTATTCCAACTACTCCGCCTTCTATTTTAGCACCAGGTGAATCGGCAACCTTGAGTGCTACATATGCAATTACTCAAATGGATATTGATGCAGGGTTTATTGATAACCAAGCTATTGCAAGTTCCATTGACCCAGATGGTAATAGCGTTAGCGATCTTTCTGACACATCTAATCCTGACGACGTTAATGAAACTGGTGGGCCTGATGATCCTACCAACACCCCTATTAGTGGTCAAGATTGTTTAGAAACATTGAAAGGCTCTGTACTGGATTTAGGTCCAGATAATCAAGTTAGTGTTGGAGATATCATTACCTACAATTACGAAATAATCAATTGTGGAAACACGACTTTGACTGGTATTATGATTAGTGAAGTAGACGCTGTGTTTACAGGTACTGGTCTTTTACCAATACCTTCAATACCAAGTCCGCAAACGCTAACTCCGGGAGAAGTAGCCACTTCATCAGCAAGCTATATCATCACCCAAGCAGATATAGATGCTGGGGGAATTAATAATCAAGCAATAGGCAGTGGTACAAATCCAGATGGAATTAACGTTGACGATCCTTCTGACTCCACAAATGAGAATGATCCTAATGAGACAGGAGGTGGAGATGATCCAACGTTTACTAATGTTCCTCAAGATCCTTGTATTGAACTCATCAAATCTTCAAACTTTGATCTAGGACCTGATAACATGACCAATGTTGGTGATTTTATAGTTTATACTTATACCATTGTAAACTGTGGCAATGTGACGATAAACAATCTATCAATAACTGAAACCTTATCAAATTTTAGTGGAACAGGTGACCTACCAATAATAGAAGACTTAATAATTACGACATTATCTCCTGGACAAGAAACTGAGATTACAGGCACTTATCAAGTGACACAACAAGATGTCGATGCCGGATTCGTAGATAACCAAGCTTTAGTTTCAGGAGACTCACCTTCAGGCGAAACGATAGACGATTTGTCTGATACAGGAAACCCTGATGACGTAAATGAAACGGGAGGGCCTGATGACCCAACGAATACACCACTTGAAGAAAATCCTTGTATCGAAGTATTGAAAGGTTCTAGCTTAGATGTTGGCGCAGATGGAATTGTGAATCCCGGCGATATCATTACCTATAGCTACGTAGTTACAAATTGTGGCAATGTGACATTAACAAACATTTCACTTACTGAGGACTCTGACCTATTTTCTGGTTCAGGCACACTGCCAATACCAGAAGCATCTATGCCGCCAATTCTAACACCAGGTGAAACAGCAACATCTACTGCTACGTATGTCGTAACTCAGCAAGATATTGACATGGGCTTTATAAATAATCAAGCCCTTGCGACAGGAGAAGATCCTATGGGAAATACTGTAATGGACATTTCTGACACAAGTAATGTTGGTGACATTAATGAAACTGGAGGACCCGATGATCCTACAAATACCCCGCTGGAAGAATTGCCATGCATCTCTATCATTAAATCGTCTATCCTTGATTTGGGTGTCGATGGTATTGCAAATCCTGGAGATCAGATTACTTATACATATGTAATTACAAATTGTGGAAACATAACTTTAGACAACATAACAGTTATTGAAGATGACCTATTTTCTGGTTCAGGTCAACTACCAGTCATTCCACCAATAGTCCCTTCTGTACTTGCACCAGGAGAGACAGTCACTACGAGCGCGAATTACACAATTACACAAGCAGATATAAATGTAGGTTTTGTTACCAATCAAGCTATCGCAACTGGAGAAGACCCGAATGGCACTATTGTGGAGGATATGTCAGATACTGGCAATGCAGCAGACCCTACTGAAACCGGTGGTTTCAACGATCCTACATTTACTGAAATACCTCAGGAAAACTGCATCACTTTAGAAAAGAGTTCTGAATTATTGGTCAATGACTCTACACTTCCTGTTCCTGATGACATTATAGAATACACATTTGAAATAGTCAACTGCGGCAATGTGACATTAACTAATTTTTCTCTTGAAGAATTAGAGTCAATATTCACTGGTACTGGAAATGACTTTATTATCGAGGATATTTCAGTGACATCGCTTGATCCTGGCGAAAGCTTTGTCGTTGGAGCAACATATGAAATCACGCAAGCTGACATAGATTTAGGCTCTATTGACAATCAGGCTTTGATTTCGGCGGATGATCCACTTGGAACAGCAATAACAGATTTATCTGATACAGGTAATCCAAATGATGTGAATGAAACAGGAGGCCCCGATGATCCAACAAATACTCCATTGCCTAATTTAGATTGTATTGAATTGATAAAGTCTTCCGTTTTTATTCTGGGCGCAAATCAAATATCCAATCCAGGTGACATGATAATCTACACCTACGAATACAGAAATTGTGGTAACACCACACTAACAAATATTAGGATAACTGAAGATGATGTTTTATTTACTGGTACGGGTGATCTACCAGTCATTAATCTGACGGTAACGACTTTATTGCCAGGACAATCTGAAACTGTTGAAGCAACATACATTGTTACTCAAGCAGATGTTGATGCTGGCTCTATTGATAATCAAGCTATAGCTATTGGAGAAAATCCTGAAGGCATTATGGTGGACGATTTATCTGATACTGGTAATCCAAATGATCCTAATGAGACTGGCGGTCCAGATGACCCTACCTCAACGGAGATTGGCATCTCACCATGTATTGAACTATTCAAGAGCTCAGAATTCACGTCTACTGGAGGTGCTGAAGGAATTATCACCTATCTGTATACAATCATAAATTGTGGAAATGTCACATTGAGTAATATCGAACTCGAAGAAAGAGATGAGTTTTTTACAGGAACTAATGCTTTGCCAGTAATTGTGCCATCCAACATTACCAGTTTAGCTGTAGGTGAATCCACGACCGCAACAGCTCAATATCAGATAAGCATTGATGATGTAATTGAAGGTTCAGTAGATAATCAAGCCATTGTGACTGCAGAAGATCCACAAGGCCAAGAATTGGAAGACTTATCAGATACTACAAATCCTAATGACATTAATGAAACAGGTGGAATGGACGATCCAACTAATACCGTCATCGACATATTGTCTACTGTATCCGGTACCGTATTTGAAGATCTTGATGGCAACATGACGGAAGACATACCGATAGGTGAAGGTATTATTGTGACTGTGACGGACCAAGGAGGAATTGTTCAAGTAGATACTACTAACGCTGAAGGTAATTTCTTCTTTGAAAATGTTATTCCAGGTATCATTACTATCGTAGAAACAGACCCAGCAGGCTTCAATTCTGTAAACGATATAGATGGCGTCAATGACAATACCATTGTCGTTGTATTACTACCTTCCGACGATAGTGTAGACAATGATTTTATTGATGAAGAACCAGCAGATATATTAGGCAATGTATCAGAAGATGAAGGTGCCGATTTCACTGCCGACGTCCCTCTAGAAGGTGTGTTGGTCACTTTGATCGATAGAGACAGCATGGTGTTCACTACATTAACTGATGAAAATGGAAATTTCATATTCTTTGATATTAACCCAGGTCCATTCACATTAATCGAAACAGATCCAGAAGATTTTTCTAGTGTTGGTGATATTGATGGTGGTGATCCAAATGTGATAATGAATTTATTAATGTCAGGTGACAATATGCCAGACCAAGATTTCTTAGATGCGCAATGCGATGAGCTTGTATGTAACAATGCGCTTCAGATAAGTTTAAATGTTGATTGTGAAATCTTACTCGATCCAGATGATTTATTGGAAGCACCAATACCTGGTGATTATACAATTGAATTGTTTGATGAACATGGAGATTTTATTCGTAATGATCTATTAACTGCAGAGGAAGCTGGCGAGACAGTTCAATACAGGATTTCTTGTTTGGATAATTCATGTTGGGGTACAATCATCGTAGAAGCAAACATTATCCCTGAGATAACTTCACCTTGTGCATGCACAGAAGATGGCATTATACCTCCAGAGTGCATTCTTTGGTGTACGCCAGACAATACATTCCCAGCAGATATCATTAGCCCTGAAGAAGCTGAAGAAAGGTTTGGCTTTTGTGGCCCGGACTTACTCGGAGACATTACTGTTGATGAAATAAGAACAGGAGACATTTGCGCAGACGGTGGTGAAATCATAGAATTGTTATATTCAGGAAAAGTAATTTTACATGGTCAGATTTCTGTTGTTGATATACTTTGTCAGCGATATTCAATTCTGCCGATCAGCCTCGATGAGACTACTTTTAGTTTCCCAGATGACATCGAACGTGACTGCGATTATTTGGAGGATATTGAGTTAACAGATGAAGACTTTGGTACTCCATTGTCTATTTATCAATCAACAAATTCAATAATCAGCGCTTACCCTCATTACATCAATCCTCATGATTCTGTTCCTTTAGTTGAGATAAGCTATGACACGACACAGATAGAAATAGGACAAATTTTCAGAGACACAATGGTAAGAGAAGTCATCGATGGTGTTGAAGAATGGGTATTGAAAACAGTTGCTGACAAAATATTTGAAGAAGAAATTTCTGACATTAGAGACACCATAGGAATGACTCCTGAGTTGATTCCTATACAAGACAGAGTATGCAATATTTTAAGCAGCTTTACTGATAATATTTTTGAAGCATGCGGTAATGGCACTAAAATTATACGAACGTGGGAATTGATAGACTGGTGTAATTCTGAAGTAAGTCTGACTGGAAGACAAACTATTGAGATTCAAGACTTAACACCACCTTCTATTGTAGAACTAATAAATGGAGAATTTGTAGAACGTACTTCATTTGATGATGTTATCGTTTCGATAGAAGCTTTTAGATGTGAAGCAACTGTAGAATTACCTCGTCTTTTAACTTCCGACAATTGCGATCCAAACCCTACTGTTGTATGGCAAACACAAGATGGAACAGTCGGCGAAAACTTCATTACTGGCTTATGGTTAAGTGATGAACCGATTATGGTAACGGCAGTTGTTACAGATGATTGTGGGAATGAAACCAAGGCAACCTTCAATTATGTTGTTATTGATGATGTCCCACCTGTCGTCTCTTGTGAAACTTCATTGCAGGTCTCATTAACCGCTAGTGCTGCTTCTGGATTTGGTTTTGCAGACATAACGGCTATTGATCTTGATGAAGGTAGTCATGATTCAGGATGTGGCAAAGTCACATTGACTGCAATAAGAGCTGAAGATTGGAGAGTACCTGTATTTGCTTGCAATTCAACTATTGCTGGTTTTGAAAGTGTCAGCTGTTCTGGTAATACGATTGATGTTGATCTAGGTACAAATGACGATAAAGAAGGCTGCATATTTGACGATTCTAGTATTGGGACCATAAGTTCACCAGGAGAAAGTGTGCGATTTTGTTGCGAGGATATAGGTAAGATAATTCCAGTAATCTTATTTGTAGAAGATGAAAACGGCAACGTCAACCAATGTTTGGTACAAGTAGAAATTGTGGACAATTCTGCCCCGAAAATCGTTTGCGAAAACATGACTGTCAATTGTTCTGATGGCGATGCCTTACTAAATCCACCACTTGCAGGTGGGTTATGTGATACAGAACGCACGTATACAGTTGATTTGCTTAGAGAGATCAGAGACAATGATGCATGTTTTGGTGGTGGTGTTATCAGAGAATGGTATTTGGATACAAATGGCAATAATGCGTATGAAACAAATGAGCCATTCTGCAGACAAGTAGTTACCGTTACTTCTGAAGATTCTTTCAATCCATATACAATAAAATGGCCTAAACATTTTGATGGCAGGTCTTTAGACGGAATAAACATTGAATATGTCGATAATGAAATTGTTGAAGAAACTGCCACCATACAAATGGGAGATGTATTAGAATGTACTCCTTCAGCACGATCAGAAGAACAAGGAGAATTTATTCCTATTTGGTGCGACACTGATTGTGGCCTTGTTGGTATCAGTTCTGAGACTGACACAATAACAGCCGGAGATGCATGTCTTAAATTAATTAAACGATGGACTATAGTCGATTGGTGTACCTTCGATTCCAATCAGGAGTCTATTGATGACGCTAATGATACTACTGAAGATATCTTCGAAGCTGTAGAAGACTGGGCTCAATTTGAAGACCACTCTAATTCATGTCAAACATACTCTTCGATGATTGAAGATCCAGTCTATTTCAGATATACTAATGTAGACGAAGATGGCTATTATACATTTGATCAAATCATCTCTGTAGTTGACACCCAAGCACCAGAAATCACAGCTGAAGAATCCATTAGAGTCAATACTTCGGGAGGCGCTACGTCAAAAGATGATGACACTTTTTGTACAGGCGAGATAATTGTTTCGGCAAGTGCTATTGATTTTTGCAACTCCTCACTTACTCCATCGGATGAACTGAGGTGGCAAATAACTGTATTTAATGGTAGTGAAATCATACGAAGAGAAACGACAACTGGATCTGAAGCGATTATCTCTTCACTAATTGGAGAATCTTCTGACGAATATGTCATCCAATGGCAAGTCTCTGACGGTTGCGGAAATTTTGCATCTAGTCAAACACTCGTTGAATTTATTGACCAGCAAGCACCTACCCCATTCTGCATTCCAGGAATTTCAACTGTATTTATGCAAACGGACGGTACTGTTTCTCTTTGGGCTCAAGATTTTGACTTTGGAAGTTTTGACAATTGTACATCAGTAACAGATCTTCGTTTTAGTATTGTCGAACGAGGACTGCGACCAGCTACCCCCGATGAAGAAGACTTTGAAGATCAAGCAAACGTACGTGTTCACTGTAGCGAAATAAACGGTCTAGGTCAATTCGATATTTGGGTATGGGACGAGCATGGCAATGGAGATTTTTGCTCGGTAGATCTTGTAATTTCAGACCCAGGAAATCAATGTGACTTTGAAGCACAAGGCAATATAAGTGGTGAAATCAGCACGTCTTATGGATTGCCAATAAGTGATGTAGATGTGACATTATCTTCCAGGAATCAAAGCGAATTCCCGATTCAATCAATAACCAATCAAGAAGGTCAATATGCATTTAGCAACAACCCAATTGGATTCGATTATGAAATTGGTGCGAATAAGCTTGACGATTACGCTAATGGTCTTTCTACATTAGATGTTTTCCTGATTACACAACATATTCTTAATACAGTTACAATAGAAGATCCGTATAAAATTATTGCAGCTGATGCAAATGGAGACTCTAAAGTAACTGCCAGCGATGTCAACCTATTACGAAGAGTCATACTCGGACTCGATGATGAGTTAACTAATCAATCCGCGTGGATTTTTGTGCCGAGTGAATTTGTCTTTTTCGACCAATTCAACCCTTGGCCATTTATACAGTCAATAAAAATTGAAGATTTCAATGACTCATCTCAAGACAATGACTTCGTCGCTATCAAGGTAGGAGATGTCAATGAAAGTTACGATCAATCAGAAACACGGACGTTTGAAGAGGTAACGCTGGAAGTCAGTGATGCGCAGACTGAAGAAGACCAATTAATTTATGTGCCTGTTCGCTCAAAAACTGCATTGGTCGGATTCCAGTTCACCTTGAACATAGATGGTCTGAGTTATGTTGACATTCTTCCAGGAAGTTTGCCAATAAATCAAACTCACATTGGCGTCCATGAAAATGCAATTTCTTTGAGTTGGAATGCGCTTGAGTCCAAGACTAAATCCACACAGGATGAATTATTTACATTGGTATTCAAAGCAACGAGTAAGACATCACTTTCAAAAGCAATAAGCTTAAATTCATCGATAACTAGAGCAGAGGCGTATAGTCATGACTTAGATAAGATTCATCCTATTTCTTTAACCATTTTATCAGACGACCAAACTATTTTAGTCCATCAAAATTCACCGAATCCATTTTCAGAGTTGACGAACATTGATTTTGAATTGAAGAAAAGTGCTGTAGTCACTCTTTCAGTATTCAACATAGCTGGACAATCTATTTATAAAACCTCTGGCTATTTCAATAATGGAAAAAATTCAATTACCGTTAGCGAAGAGGATTTGTTGTATACAAAGGGAGTTCTGTATTACACATTGCAAGTAGACGGCGAGAGTCACATTAAACGAATGATATCCTTAGATTGATGGCATACTAAATATTTGAAATTTTGGCCTCAAGAATTGTAAGTACTCTTGGGCTGCTTTATATCGGAATTATGATATGTGGCGTACCCCGAAGGGTGTGCCATCATAATCATGTGTTATTTGCTTTTCTTCATTCATATTTGACCTAAGTATGCCATAGGTTTGAATCTATTTTGTACTTCAATTAAGTCGTCAATTAAAGATAAGCATTCATCTAAATCTCTATAACAAAAGGGTGCATCAGTTTTGATTGATTCATTTCCTATCTGTGTTGGAATATAAATCTGTTCTCTAAGTTTCCCATAGTCATAGTCTTTCGAGTGAATTTTTGCTTCCGATCTTGACATTGTCCTTCCTGTTCCATGGCACATTGAATTGTTAACTTCTATTACTTTCGCTGTTCCTTTAACCAAAACTATGTCGCCAATCATATTCGAAGGAATTACAGTCAATTCGTTTGGATTCAGTTTTGATGCTCCTTTCCTAATTATCACATAATTCTCTTTAATTTCAAAGTGATTGTGATTCTTATCCAGAATTATCTCTGTTTTACCAAAATGTTTCTCTACAATATTTAGAACTGCAGATCTGTTTGCTTCTGCCCAATCACAGACTTCTTGAAATTTTGAATCGAATTGATTTGGCTGACTTATTAAATGATCTACAAGTTTTGATTCGTTTCTTGACCCAGTGTGGATTAGAAAGTAAAGTGAATCATCAGAGTAGGATTCAACCGCATCTAAGAAATGATTACCAGATCCTAAGTCTCCTAATTTACCCTTGTTCTTCTTAAGATCTTGGTAAATTAAGTCCCACTTAGTTTTGTCAAAATCAGATTTCTTAATTTTTGACTTAGCCAATAACATCCCACAACCACAATCAGAAACAGCGAATTTTCGCCAGTCTTCTTGTTTCGTTTTGACTACTGTTCCAGTAGGTAGTGGTGATTTGCCAGGACATGCATCTGGAAAGAAGATTATTTCTTCAGCGTTTAATCCATTTGGAATCCAATTATATAATTTATGTATCGGCTCTGCCGAGTAATTTTGAATATTCATGTTTCTACGTTTAAATTAATCAATACAATATGTTTGCCCAAGGTTGGACATTCAGGTGAGTGATACTATTTTGATTGGTAGATTACATGACACATATATTTTCAAATGTTTCAGTTGCAAAGATATATTTATTTGCAGATATCTTGCTTATACTGGTATGTAATCACTCGCTAAGAAGCCTGTAATGCGGCCTTCTATGGTACTTTTTGATCAGTTTTTTGATATAGGCCCAATTTGACAAACACTTCTTATGGTTTTTTCGTTATAAGGTCTGTAATGCAAAAAGTTGAAGTTCCTTCATTCAAATTAGCAATAATGGTAGAACATCTTAATTTTGCAGTCAATATCACACTATGTCAAGAGAAGTACGTTTAGGATTACTTGCCATTCTAACCATTGGGCTAGCCATTTGGGGTTACAAATTTGTAAAAGGCAAAAACATATTCAAAAGCACCAAAACCTTCCACATTGTTTTTGACAATGTAGATCAATTGACGGTTGCTAGTCCCGTTATGATCAATGGATACAATATTGGTGCAGTCTCCGCAATTAACCTCAATCCAAAAGACACCAAATCCATTTTAGTGACTATAGAGGTAGATGGCAACATTGATTACCCCAAAGACACAAGGGCCATTCTACAAAGTGCAGGTGTAGTTAGCGGGAAAATGATTGCCATTGAATTTGATGCACCTTGTGAGTCAAGCAATTGTGCACAGGATGAAGATTACTTACAATCTAAAACTGTTGGACTGATTGAGACTATGCTAGGTGGTTCTGATTTATCAAGTTATAGTGGCACCATCAAAGAATCCGTCGGTGGAGCGATGGACACCATACTTACCCAATTGTCAGATAAAGAAAATCCTTCTCCAATTAATCAAAGTCTATGGCGTATGCAGGAAACAATGGAAAGTCTGTCTGCGGCTACAAAAACAATGAATTCTTTAATGAATGCTTCATTCGGTGATATGAAGACAACCATGTCAAACATGGCAACATTGAGTAACAGTTTGGCTGAAAGTAATGAACAAATCAAAAGCTTACTGATCAACTTGGATGCCATTTCTGGAGAAATGCGCAAAGTGCAATTGACACCAACACTTGATGCCGCTAATGGAGCACTATTTCAAGCAACAGATCTGATGAATGGGTTGGACTCCACCCTACTGACAACCAATGCTACATTTGAAGAACTGACAAATCTCCTTCAAAACATGAATGAAGGAGATGGCATGCTGCCTAGATTACTTAATGACAAATCATTCTCTGACAACATAGAATTATCCACATCAAACTTGAATTTGCTTTTACAAGATTTGAGGCTAAATCCACGTAGGTACTTCAAAGTATTTGGTAAAAAAGTGCCTGCTTATGAATTACCTGAGAACGATCCTGCAAAGGATATATTGGAAAAGACGGTTAAGGAAAATTGAATGTAGGACTACCCTGTTGACAGACAATTATTGGGTCCTAGGATTGGGAATCCATAATTAAACGTTGTAAACTAGGGTTTTAGATGCTCTCTATAAATCACTGGAGATTTGAGTCTCTGCGTTGAGTAAGCCTAAGTCTCAAGATCTTCGTAGTTCATTAGAATAGACGCCTACGAGGACTATTAATCTGCCATACATCCAGTCATTGTTACAAAACCAATTGAACCTCTCGCTCTAAGTTTATTTGGAATTTCTCTTTCACTGATGTGGTGATTTTTTTTGCTAATACGACGATATCGGTACCTTTTCCTTCACCATAATTAACCAATACAAGTGCATGCTTTTTATGGACACCCACATCACCCACTGTGTGACCTTTCCAACCCAACTGATCAATCAACCAAGCAGCTGGAATTTTCACTTTGGTCTCATTGACAGGGTAAGAAGGAACATTGGGATGAGATTCTTTTATTTTTTCGAATACAGATTTATCCACTATTGGATTTTTAAAAAAGCTTCCTGCATTACCTATTTCTTTTGGGTCAGGCAATTTTGATTGTCTTATGCTGATGACTGCTTCACTAATGCCTTTGACGGAAGGTTCTTGATTGCTCGCAGATATAAATTCTTGTAATGGCTTGTAACTGTATTCTAAGGTATGGTTGTGTTTGGTCAACTTAAACTGGACATCTGTAACAAGATATTTACCTTTTAATTTTTGTTTAAATATGCTGTCCCTATACCCAAAGGCACAAACTTCTTTAGTAAAATATTCTTTATTGCCTGAAGACAATTGGTAAGCATGTAAGCCGACAAATATTTGCTCTAATTCTACTCCATATGCACCAATGTTTTGTATAGGTGCTGCCCCTACTGTACCAGGTATGAAAGATAAATTTTCGACACCACCATAATTGTTATTGACACACCACTCCACAAACTCATGCCACACTTTTCCCGCTCCTACTTGTACAATTAGCCAGTCATCATTTTCTTCAATAACCAGTATTTCCGACATGGTAGGCTTCAAGATGACTTTGGATATATCTTTGGCAAAAAGTACATTGCTTCCTCCTCCAAGGATAAAAACGGACTCTTGAATTGGCAACAAATCTTCCAAGTCCTCTTCTTGCTCTATAAAACAAATTCGATCGCACGATGCATCAAATCCAAACGTATTGTACTCTTTTAAAGAGTAATTAAAGTGCTGCTGCATCTGGATTAAAATTCTGGATCTGTGGTTACTTTTAAAAGTCTACTGTTGAGATTTACGATCATACCAAGGCTAAACACGTTAGATTGTTGATCAGCATCTCTACCGTAGCGACCAAATAAGCCAAAACTGAATCCTCCCATTCCATACCCATAGCCTATTTCACCTATCAAATTTCTAAAGTAATTGCGACGTACGCCAAGTTGTTCAAAAGAAGACTGCAAGCCATAGAGTTCTGTCCGAGTCCATTGATAACCAGCTCCTATACTGAAACCAAACTTGCCTTCTTTGTTTACATTGCTCAATCCACCAAAATTCAATCGACCCAATACTGGAAATGCAAGGGCTCCAAGACCTTTGAAATCGCCCGTACTTAATGCAAAAGGTGAATATACAAATGCGCCTTCCGCTGAAACAGAAAACTGTTCTCCACCCAGCCATAACTTCGGCCCTAGCCCGAGATTCAATAAAACACTACCTGCGCTTGGAGAAGCTATATCGTCTTGTGGATTGGAGTAACGAGAATAGAAATCTAATCGACTCACAAAGCCATAGCCTAACTTTTGACCAGACACTTCTTGTATAAAGCAGAATAGTATGGATAGAAATAACAGTCTTTTTATCATATGCAATTAACTACATAAAGATAAACTGATAAATAGATATTATTATTGGGAATTTTGGATTGCAAAATTAAAGCATATACAATTTCCTTATACAAGTTTTGTTTATCAATGGTTTAATACCAAGATAAGGCTCGTATTAATACCATTTAAATAAGATAGAAGTTTAAGAATTCTGTTACTTTTGTATTCGACTCGGCCGCGTAGTTCAACTGGATAGAATATCGGATTTCGGCTCCGAGGGTTGGGGGTTCGAATCCTCCCGCGGTCACAGATATAAGCCTGAATGCGATAGCATTTGGGCTTTTTTCGTGCATCCTAATTGAAGCTTGCTTCAAATTCGGATCGCGGAAAAAGACCAGAAAATATGCGATAGCATATTGGGCTTATTCAGAATGGACTAGAATGGATCGCTGAAAGCAATCTCCCGCGGTCACAGATATTCGTGTATCCTAATTGAAGCTTGCTTCGAATTCGGATCGAGGAAAAAGACCAGAAAATATGCGATAGCATATTGGGCTTATCCAAAATGGACTAGAATGGATCGCTGAAAGCAATCCTCCCGCGGTACAGATATAAGCCTGAATGCGATAGCATTTGGGCTTTTTTCGTGTATCCTAATTGCAACCTCTTGGCGAATGGGCAAAAACAACAGAAGCAATCTCTCCTACACAGATATATCAACTTTGCTGAGGCTGGAAGCCTTCAGCGACGCGTCCTTGCAGGCGTCTCGCCTCAAGAAGTACGATGCTGGCTTTTTTACATTCTCTTTATAAACAAGTACTCACAATCTCCGCATGAAATGTAGCTCCTAGTACAGTCTCAAATAGCGGTTGTAATTCGATAAAATCAGCTGCATTGTATTCAACAATAAAGGGTGCATTAACGGTAACAGAAGATCTTATTGCAAAATTAGCAACCAGTTCATCCATTTGGTGATCCGTTGGTACATCAAAGACTGTCATTGATCCACTAACTGTGTAGACGCATTCTGCGCCATATGCAAAGGCAAATTTATCTCCACCTCCACAAACCGGCAATATAGCGGGGTCACTCAACTGTACATTTACTTGGTTTATTTGATCGATTAAATCCACAATGGACGATGTCGCACCGCCGCCGCCATTAAACACAGTGAATGCAGCTGACGCTTGTTCAAGATTGGCCACATCTGCACCACATGTAATCCCAGCCATATTCAGTGGACCACATATATCAGTACCAGCGGCAACTGCTAAATCGCAGCATGATCCAATAAATAGGATACTGCCTTTTAGGATATCATCCAAAGTCTCTTGAATGGCACTCAAATCATAAGCAATAGGTAGGACACCAAACTGTGTGCCAGGACTCAAATTATATTGTGCAGGAGTAAAGACACCATCCTGATCGATTGCAACAATTGAAGGACCAGTGCCGCTTGTCGAAGGCATTGAAAAGTCGACGATTGCATATTCGACATTTGGCAAATTGGAGTTGACAGACAGAATTGGAGAACTTGTAGAATCTGTCTCAGCAAGGCAACTTACTGAAGGACATTGAAGCATTGGCTCTATATCCCCACAGTTATTGCCTTGGCTAAAAAGATTGGGCATATAGAACATAATTGAAGCTAATGCCAATAGGTATTTAACATTCATAGTATTGATAATTATTGAAATAAATTGTGGGGCTCTACTTCAATTTACGTGAAATTCTATGTTTTATAGAATTTTTTAACATTTAAAATGGCCCTTCATCTGGTATTGGATGCGGTTTCTCTAAAAAATCAGCTTCTTGGACTTGAAAATGTTGATCTTTACAGGAAAGAAATTGATAAGCTTGATCCGATCACTCACAACAGGTATGGATAATATGGGCAAATATCTAGATAAGATATTTGAAACTAATATCATATACCACCTAGTTTTTTGGCTCGTCTTCTATTTTTTCTTAGTGGTCATTTCTCAACAATACTACCCTTTGGCTACTGGAATGCTGATCAACCTGATCAAAATTTTCTTTTATTCTATTGCAGTGTATGTCAACCTTATCATACTTTTCCCGAAGTTTCTCGCAGAACAAAAGTATTGGCAGTATGTGCTTCTACTTTGTCTCTTAATTATCATTATTGTACCTCTTGAAAGTATTGCCTTGTACTTTAGCACGTCTCATGGTCTAGCCTTGCAATCGTTTATTGAAAAAAACATAAATTCAATTTTCATCCTAACCTTCTTTGTTGCAAGTTCGTCTTCCATTTACAAAATCATCAATGATTGGTTTACGCATCAAAGAGTCAAAGTTGACTTACAAGCGCAGACGCTCAAATCAGAATTGAAATATCTCAAATCTCAAGTAAATCCTCATTTCTTATTCAATACGCTCAATAGTCTCTATGCGCTCACCTTAAAGAAGTCTGACCTAGCTCCAGAAATTGTTTTACGGCTCTCCGAGATGATGCGCTATATGTTGTATGAATGCAATGAAAAAGAAGTCTTGCTTGAGAAAGAAATCAATTACATTAAAAATTATTTAGAACTAGAAAAACTGAGACACGGCGATAAATTTGAGATCAACCTTGAGTTGAATGGAAATACAGAAGGACTAAAAATCGCCCCTCTGATGTTTATGCCATTTATTGAAAACAGTTTCAAACACGGATTAAATAGCCAAATCCAATCAGGCTATGTCAATATAGAAATGAACATCGCAGAAGAGCAAATCCAAATGAATGTACATAACAGCAATCCGCCTGTCATGCCAGCTATGAAGAAAAGAAAGAGTGGCGGAGTTGGGCTAGCAAACATTAAGCGAAGACTTCAATTGATTTATCCCAAACAACATGATTTAGCTATAGAAAAAACACCAAATTCATTTCACGTATCTCTTGATATAGACTTAAGTCAAAATTAAAACTAACATGATTAAAACACTTATCGTAGATGACGAACCATTGGCTCAGGGCATTATAGAAACATATGTCAATCAGCTGCCAAATCTAGAACTTGTAGCAAAGTGTAGTGATGCTATTGCTGCTAATCAAGTCCTTCAAAACAATGAAGTTGATCTGATTTTTCTAGATATCCAAATGCCCCAATTGACAGGGATAGAATTTATGAAGTCTTTGTCCAATCCTCCATTAGTGGTATTCACGACAGCATATAGTGAATACGCCGTCGAAGGTTTTGAAATGGACGCTGTCGATTATTTACTAAAACCAATCTCTATTGATCGATTTATGAAGGCCGTCAATAAGGTCGAAGACAGACTCAAAGACAAACAAGGTGGAACTGGAGTGAGCGTTAATGAAGATCATTTCTTTGTAAAAGCAGATAAGAAGTTGGTAAAAGTCAATTTCAATGATATTCTATATATCGAAGGACTTAAAGACTATGTGATCATCAGGCAAGAAGAAGGTCGAGTCATTACTTTACAGACGATGAAAAGCCTTGAATCTAAATTACCAGCCAATAACTTTAAACGCATTCACAGATCTTACATCGTGAACACAACTAAGATCAATGCACTCGTCGGCAATATGGTCGAAATCAAAGAAAAGGGAGAAAACAAAAACATCCCTGTTGGCAAAATATATCGAGAAGAACTATTGGCGATGATCAATGAGAAAAAGCTCTAGATGATTCAGCAGTTGCTTGAGCAGGTTTTTAATCAACCAATCAAGTCGATTAATTCTGTTTCAGGTGGAGACATCAACAATGCTTATCGTGTAGAAATAGATGATAAGTTAAACTACTTTGTCAAGCACAATACATACACCAATGGTGGCGAGATGCTTCGCACAGAGTCCATCGGTCTACAGTTTTTAAGTGCTCATTCTGCATTTAACATTCCCAAAGTCATTGCATGCACATCCATAGACAACGATCACTTTTTGGTTCTCGATTTTATTTCCAGTGGTCAAGCAAGTAATGAAGACTATTTTCTGTTTGGTAAGCGACTTGCCGATATGCACAAAACAAGCCATGACCACTTTGGATTTGACAACAATAATTTCATAGGCAAATTGCATCAAAAGAATGATTGGTCGCAGAGCTGGAAAGATTTTTACATGAATAATCGAATTGGATACCAACTTAATTTGGCAATAGATAATGGCTTATTTGCTTCTAGTATCTTGGCACATCTAGATACTCTCGAAGAGCATTGGAATAACTACATCCCTGAAGAACCAGCTTCTCTTTTACATGGAGATTTATGGAGTGGCAATTATGTGGTGGCGCATACAGGCGATGTTACCATTATTGATCCAGCTGTCTATTTTGGTCATCGCGAAATCGATATCGCCATGACTCGTGTTTTTGGTGGTTTCCCAAAAGCGTTTTACGAAGGTTATGAGTCTTCATACCCACTCGAAGAAGGGTATGAGAAGCGACAAGCACTATATCAACTCTACCCTATGCTGGTGCATGCAAATATCTTTGGTGGCAGTTATTCTACACAAACAATGCAAATGATTAAGGCTATTTCACGAGAATGGGAATAAGCTTTTATAAATGAATCGAGAGGTACGGAGACCTTCGATTCAGTTATCATCCATAGGGAACGTCATACGTCTATAAATCGAAAGACGACTAGAGAAATCAATCAATCCGATGATTGACCAAAAGTTCCAAATGGACACTTGATGAAGTACTAATGCCTAGTAGTTTATAGGACAGAGGCAAAGGTCTCCGTACCTCTTGCCCTATTAAAGCTGAGCCAAAGGCTCACAGGTCCGTAACTCTTGCCGTTTAAATAAGCCGTACAAACATAAAAAAGTCCCGAAAATACAGACGGGACTTAGTAATGAACTAATCTGTAGTAATACGAAAAGTTTGGGATTTACTCCTTTATAACTTCGTTACTTAACGACTTTAAACTTGATTGTGCTGGCTCCTTTGAAGGAGACTACTTTAGCGAAGTACAAACCTTCTGAATATTGATTCAAAGGGATTTGCGTTTGATTTAGGTTTTTCACTTTAGTAGAGGACATCATTTGCCCTGAGGTGTTAAATATATCAATTTGTTCTAGTATATCATTGCCATTGGCGTGAATATTTAACTCTGATGTAGCTGGATTTGGATAAGCGATAATATTTGGCTTATCCGTGTTGATTTCTGTTTCTTTTTCATCTCTGATTAGCTCAAAACTTACAGATGCACCGTCCGCATTAAATTGATTGCCATTGCCATCGGTGATGGTCAATCCTTCTAATACGATATCGACAATTTTATTTTGATTGTCTCCTCTGATACCATCTAACTCATCAATGACAATAAAGCCTACCCTATGTACTGAACCATACCCAGATACAGGTCTTCCCGTCGTTCGAGTCACACCAATATCTAATCGACCTGCACTAGTCTGCCTGCTTAGATCTAGAATCGGTGAGTTATTTGATAACCAATTTGCAGGTGTTCGCTCTACCATTATTGATCCTGTGTCTACAACACTAGGCGATAATGGTAGCGTGTATGTTAAACCATGTACATCCAAAGCAGGAAATTCTTGAGTTCCTACAACAATATCCATGTATAGAAAATCTCCAGCTTTAGCAGAATCTTGACTTAATACTAAGTCTATTGGAAATTCTTTATTATTCAATGTTTGCGAAGCAACAAGATTATTGTACTTATTGTAATTGTCAGACATCAATTGCAAATCTTCCACATTAATCTTACCATCACCATTACCATCCAAGAACTTCTGATCTTTCCCATTTACTTGTGTTTGTCCCCAATCAACTGCTTTATCTCCTATCCAGAAGCCTCCATTTTCATTTCTTTCTGTCCCTCGACTTCCAAAGTGGTAGCCTAAAGGAAGAATATCTTCCATAGACACTTTACCATCGGCATTGAAATCACCAGGCCAAACACAATCTGTGCCTACGCAATTACAATCAGTATCCTCTTCGATGACTTCTACTTTAACCGCAATGTCATCACATTCTCCAGCAGGAGCACAGTAGCGCATGACGAATTCGTCAACACCTGCAAATCCAGGATTAGGCTGGTAAACCATAATTTGTACGCCTTCTTCTGTCCAACCACACACTTCATCACCAAGTCGATAGTTATAGAAATGCGGGAAACTTAGCAGTTCTCCATTTCCTGGTTGCTCCAATATCGAGAAAAAGTAACCTTGAATTGGTACAGTATAATTCATCACCATAGGAGTACCACTTCTAGTGACAAAGTCAAACTGAGAAATTTCTTCCGGATAAAAGTTATTGACAACTATTTCGATGTTTCCTGTATAAAATTCACCATTTCTTTCAGCGAGATAGCTAAAGTTTCGAGTACCCGTATATCCTTCTTCAGGTATATATCTAAATCGTCCATCTGCCAAAGAAGTTATTTCTTTAGGCATTCTGACTATCTCAACTGCTTCTAAATCATTTTCAAAAATGTCAAAGAGCACTGGAATATTTATCGAGGTAAATACTTTATCGTCTCTTATTGGCCCATTTTGATCTTGATTCTCTAGAACTTCCACGTAAATGGTTCGTTCGATTGATCCGTCTGGCTTTGCAACGACAAAGTCTTCGATACCTGTGAACGACCCAAATGGTGTGTATTCAATCACATCATCTCCTATAAACTCAATCGTCCCTTTTGTTTCATTCTGAGTCAAGGCCATGTCTCTTGCAGGTAACAAAATGGTTACAGGTGTAAATTGAGAAGTTGAAATTGCTATATCTCCATTTGGCGCTTCATTTTCTTCATCCAGGACACATATGGTTGCTGTACCTGAATCTGATGCCCCATCTTCGTTGATGGCTGTGTAATGGACAAATGCCATACCAGCAAAGCCATCTTCCGCAATAAATTCTACTTGACCATCGATAATCTGAGCGGTGCCATGCTGTACCAAGTCTATGGATTCAATGAAGAGTTCTTCTTCTGAATTAATGTCATTGCTCAGTACATCTATGAATACTGATTCATCTTCAATATCGACGGATTGATAGTCATGGACTACTTCCACGTAGGAATCTACGATGTGTATTGTCACATTGATGTATAAACTTTTAGTTCTTCTCTTCTCTCCACCTTCATAGAAAACATTGAACGAAGAAGTCCCTTCTTCGGCATCCTCTTTTACCGTAATCATCAATGGGTAGGATGCCCCATCTAAAATTCCAAGATCAACATCAAAAAGATTAGGATTTGGATTTTCTGTGAATTCTGGAGTATCCCAGGCAGTAACATGTATGGTAATTGTGCTTCCTGGAGTTGTTGTGTATTCTAAACTTGACGGATTGTAAAATTGGCTAAACCCGAGTACAGGCAATAAGCTATACAAGCAAAACAATACAAATTTTGCAAAAGGATTAATCATTAATTAAATATTACAATAAACGTAACAAGTAAAATTCAATGTAAATATAACTAGAATGCCTCTATTTAACTAAGGGTTTTCACTAGGTTTTACTTTAATGTGCTTTGGACGACAACATAACACAATTATAAAATACATAAACACCTCATAATCAGAAATATAGAATGTGATGTTTAGATAATAGTATTTTAAAGATTAAAGTTCAATCTATACAATTCTGCTAGATTTATAATAGAGTATCATACAATAAAATACGTATTATGATTAGTTTTGATATAGATGCGCGATTCCAAAACATTTATTGCTTTGTCTTCACTAGATGTCTATGAACTTAATCGTTTTAAGAAGTTCGTCAATTCACCTTATTTCAATGTAAATAGAAATATCATACGTTTATTTGAGCTATTTGAAAGCTTTATACGCAACAAGCTTGATTCAGATATTGTGAAAGAAGAGATTTGGCAAAAAATTTTTCCAACCAAACCGTATAATGATACAAGCTTGAGAAAACTCAATTCTGATTTTTTGAAGTTAATAGAACAGTTTTTAGTCCAGCAACAATTTGATATTAACCCCTTACATAAGGCTAATTATTTGCTTAAAGCTTTAAGTGCTAGAAAATTAGAAAAATTATATAAATCTTCGATTGCAAGTGCAAGAAGACTATCAGAACAACAATTAGAGAGAACAGCTTCATATTACTATTATCAATATCAGATTGAGAAAAATTTATTTTCTCTTGAAACAGAATTTGAAAAAAAAGCAAAAGGTAAATCTGATTCGATACTCGACAACCTAAGTCATATTGGCGATAATCTGGATATTTTCTATTTAACGGAGAAAATTCGATACTACAACACATTCATTTCATGGCGTAATGTAACTTCAATGGAAAAAGAAGTTTTCCCTATAGAAAACATTACCAGCGAAATTGTAAAATTAGATTATGGAGCATTTCCTCCTCTTGCCATATACTATCAGATATATTTAGTGTACACTTTTCCGAATGAAGAATCAAACTTTTCAAAACTAAAAGAACTACTAAATAATTTTCTAGATATCTTCCCATTATCAGAGGCTAGTGATATATACCAAGCAGCTTTAAACTATTGTGTTGGAAAAATAAACAAGGGTAATCAAAATTACCTCACAGAATTATTCGAATTATTTAAATACGGTCTAGAATCACGAATTCTTTTAAAAGATGAATCCATTGATCCAGCTGTGTTTAGAAACATCTGTTTTACCTCCTTAAGACTTAAAAAATTTGATTGGACAGAAAAATTCATTAAAGATTACTCTAGCTTCCTTAAAGAAAAACATAGAGAAAATGCTGTAATTTTCAATACTGCTAGACTAGAAACATATAAGAAAAATTTTAATAGGGTAATTGAGTTGTTGCGTGAAGTTACTTTTGATGATATATTTTATGAGTTAAGCTCAAAAGCAATATTAATAGGAGCTTACTACGAACTCGACGAATTTGAAGTACTAAATTCATTCTTATCAAGCTTCGCCGCCCTACTCCGACGGAATAAAAAAATTCCTGCACGCCGTAAAAATAACTACCAAAAACTCATCTACTTTACACGAAAACTCATCCGACTAACCCCGCGAATGAAACCAGAAATACAAAAACTAAAGAACGAAATTGACGAGTCAGAAAACTTCGCCGACAAAACTTGGCTTTTAGAAAAAATAGCTGAACTCCAAGGCAACCCTCTTCCTGCGACTCGCTAATTCAAACACCGCTTATACATCTCTAAACATCGCTCTCTAGCCATTTTGTGATCCACAATCGGTTCTGGATATTCATCTGTGCCATACTCAGGGACCCACTTTTTAATGTAAGTCAATTCTTTGTCAAATTTTGTCATCTGACTGGTGGGGTTGAATATCCTAAAATAAGGCGCAGCATCTGTCCCACTACCACTCGCCCACTGCCATCCACCATTGTTACTTGCCAAATCAAAATCCAGTAGCTTTCGTGCAAAATATGCTTCACCCAACCGCCAATCCATCAACAAATGTTTAGTCAAAAAGCTGGCAACTACCATCCTTACCCGATTGTGCATATAGCCAGTCGCATTCAATTCTCGCATGCCTGCGTCTACAATTGGATAACCAGTTTTCCCTTCACACCACGCTCTAAATTCTTTGGAATCGCTTCTCCATTCTAAGCGATCGTACTTTGCTCTAAATGCTTCAGTGACCACATGCGGAAAGTGAGACAATATCTGAGAATAAAAATCTCGCCATACCAATTCACTGAGATAGGTCTCATTTAATTTTGCCGCTTTTCTTGCTTTTTCGCGAATACTAATAGTGCCAAAGCGAAAATGAATGCCCAACTGACTCGTGCCCTTGATCCCAGGGAAGTTTCGTTGTTTGTCGTATAACTTTATGATTTTCTGAGACACCTCTATTTTTGGAAAATCAAGAGCACTTCTCTCAAAACCCATTTCTTTCAACTTGACCCAGACAGATTTTTTTATTTGTTTGAAATGAGATGCATACGATAGTGTCGGGTAGGATTTGTAATAGTAACTCAAGCCTTTTTCAACCCTACTCTCTACCCTCTCCAACCATCGTCTTTTGTAAGGCGTAAATACGGTGTAAGGACCACCATCCCCTTTTAAGACTTCATCCGACTCGAAGATGACATGGTCTTTATATGTTTTAAAACCTACACCCGCCTTTTTCAATAGTGACTTCACTTTCTTATCGCGTTCCAGAGCATAT
>CALLFA010000248.1 GCA_937997635.1 uncultured Saprospiraceae bacterium
AGGCGTCAGCCGACCCAACAAGTGAGCTTACGAACGACCCAACAAGTGAGCCTGCGAACGACCCAACAAGTGAGCCTGCGAACGACCCAACAAGTGAGCCTGCGAACGACCCAACAAGTGAGCTTGCGAACGACCCAACAAGTGAGCCCCGCGAACGACCCAACAAGTGAGCCTGCGAACGACCCAACAAGTGAGCTCTGCGAACGACCCAACAAGTGAGCTCTGCGAACGACCCAACAAGTGAGCCTGCGAACGACCCAACAAGTGAGCTCTGCGAACGACCCAACAAGGCGCCAGCCGCCCCCCTAATAAAACTGACTAATTGAAGCTACCCATTTCTCTGGGCTCCCCAATTGACAAAAATGTCCAACACCATCCATTATGGTAAGTGCTGCATCCTTGCAGATGTTTTTCTTTAGGTAATGAGCCATTTCTACCCGAGCAACAGCATCGTCATTACCCCAGCAAATGTGCACGGTTAATTTGGTTTGACCCAAGGCAGGTAACCATCTCGTTTTTTCAAAGCGTTTTCGATCATTTAAATATTTAATTGTCAGATAGGTTTTTTGATTGCCGTCTTTTAGCAGATTCCCTTCCCAGAGTGTATCTATATTTTCAGAGGACAAGTTATTGTTGCCATGAGCACTGCGTACTTGCTGATTAAATATTTTAAATGTCGTCACATTCTTCATCAGGTGGCCATAGTTAGACAATAGGATTTTTTGGGTGATTCTTAAGGCTGCTAATTCTAAGACCATACTCCCATTTGTAAATGTCAAACTCTGGATGCCTTCTGAAAACCAAGCAGGCAATTGATCATTTTCATGGCGGGCTACAATTTCTGTTAAGACAGAATCTCCCATATCATGAGCCAACACGTGGCCACCTGCAATACCAAAATGTTTCCACACGTGTAAGGCTGTATCTGCTTGTTCGAAAAGTGAGTAGGTATAGTCTTGAGTCGGTTTATCACTTAAGCCATAGCCCAACATGTCGAATAGAACAATACGATCAAACGTCTGTAGCAGCACATTTAGGACCGCATGATATGAATAGGAGGATTCTGGAAATCCATGAATCAATAGTAAGGTTTTATTGGGGGAAGCATTGACATCGCCTACTTGTTTCACAAATAATTGGTGTTGAAAAGGTCCGTAGCCTATATAGCTCCCACTTTCTTTCCAAGCTAAAAGTTCAGGTGACATTTGTTGGTGTTTGATTTATGTACGGGAATGTAGTTAACTGCTTATAATTTTACAAATCGCGCAGACTTGATATATCCATTCTGTCCCAATATCTGCATAAAGTAGACGCCGCTAATTAAGTTCGATACATCTATTTGCACATTGTTATTCATTGACATAATCATTCGCCCTTTTAAATCAAAAACCTTTATCTGTTTTACATTTAAATCAGTATTGATATTGATAAATGAATGAGCAGGATTTGGTGTTAGTATAGTATCAAAAGTATCAAAACTTCCATCAACCGAAGTGATCATGTCACAAGCTTCGCCTGCAGTATTTCCCCAAATTAAATTAGCATATTCGGGATGATCAATAAATGGATTTCTATTTTTCTGAATCGAAAATACAGCATCATTCCTGTCCAATTCTTTTTGTGAAACTGGATCCATCTCATGCCACTTCAGTAAAAGATTAATGAACCACTCTTCATAAAATGGAAAAGCTTCTGCTACCATGACAGATGCTCCTCGCCCATTGGCACTTTCCCAATCTGAAACAAACTCTTCGTACCTAGTGCCAACATACATCATTATGCGAGCAATGTCACCTTTATACTCATCTATCGGCTCAAAAACAACGTTGCGAAATCCTGGGAAACTAGATGCTCCTTGCTTAGAGCCATTTGCAGTGACGATTGAAGGATTATCTGTCTCTCCATAAGGAAAATTTAGTCGGACACTATTGACAATTTTATCAACGGGTATGATAAAATGAATGTCAGAAAATTGTATTTCGTCTTGTTGACCTCCCCACCATGACTGAGGAAATGTATGTTCGCGATTATAAAAAAGTCCTTCTTCTTCAATGTCTCGTCCAAAATCTCTATCAACACCAGGAATAAACTCATACGGATCAGCACCATCAGGCACATCACTATACATATCCCAAATAATGTCTTTCGAACCATCATCACTAGACCTCAGATCTGTTGTAAAATGAGAATCCCACACATCGAAGTCTGGACCAGTATATGAGATTTGGCTATGCTCTCTTGCGATCAATTGACTCAATTCCGTTTTTAAATCTGCACAACGCAAACCCTCAGCGACTGACTGCTGAACATCAGTATAATAATCAGAAACGATGTTTAACTCGTCTAAAAGAATTTCAAAGTCGTCGCTAGCATTTGTAAATCTGAATGCAAAATGCAATTGATCTTGACCTTCTAAAAATGACAGATCTATCGAAGGATGTCGGATAAAATTATTGATCTCTCTATCATCGCCAATCGGATAAATGTCTAGTGGGATTTCATTCCATGTGGCAACTATTGTTTGTTCGTAAGTAGCATTGTCCGTATACTCCAGTGAATACAATAACTCTAATTCGCCATTGACAATTTTATTTTTATAATGGAAAAGAAAATAAGGATTTGACACAGTTGAAAAATCAACTTCTGGAGAAATCAACCAAATATCAAATTGATCCTCACTACCTTCCAAGCCTAAAACATTTTCATCAGATTCTTGCTGACAATTCCAAGTGGATTGATTTGGATTTTCTTGAATGGTAGACCATATGCGTTCACTGCAACTGTCAAATGATTCTGTCAAATTTAATTGACTATGAACAAGTAGAGTATGACATATGAAAACAAGACAACCAATACATCTAAGTAAGACCTTCATGAATGAATTTTTGCATTCGCTAACAAGGTCGTTGTTTCTTTCTTTAAGATTCCAAGGTACTCTTTTATATGAGATAAATGTGTCCTAAAATTAACAACGGCCATTCTCAACCAAACCTTATCATCTATCGTTGTTGTCGAAATAAAGTATTTAGAATTTTCTCTTATGGCTATAGCCAAATCTAAATTTAACCTATTGTCAATCTCTAGGTCACCTGTATCGTATCTGTAAATACTAACAGATAATTGAGGAGTTGGTCCAACAACAAATCCTAGTTTTTTCACTTCTTCATGAAAATATAAGGTCAACACATGCTTCTCCTCTAATGTAGCTCTAAACGATGCCACTCCATGGAGCTGCAAAGGCAACCACATGCGTAATCCTCGAAAGTGTTTACTCAATTCTGGAGATGCATCAGATGGCGAAATTTCAGTATCATTATCAAAAGCATCTTGCAAATAATTACCTACTTCATGATGAGCATCCAATAAATGTTTTCCAGATTTAACCAACACAGCTCCAGAGCCATAAGGAAGGAATAAGGTTTTATGTGGATCCATCACTATCGAATCAGAAAGCTCAACACCTTTAAATAAGTCTTCCATGGCTTGCACCAGCATATAGAAGCCTCCATAAGCAGCATCAATGTGAAACCAACACCCAGACTCAGTTGCAATCTGTCCAATGGCTGCAAAATCATCAACTGCTCCAGTATCAGTCGTACCACAAGAACCAACAATGATAAATGGATTCAAGCCTTCTTCCTTGTCTTGATCGATTTGGGATTTCAATGCTGCTGTATCCATCGTAAACTGAGCCGTAACAGGAATTTGCCTGACGATGCACTCTCTCAATCCTGCAATCTGTGCTGCCTTTATCACGCAATGATGTGTCTGATGAGTCAAGTAAATAACGGATTGTCTCACATTCAAAGAGTTGATCTTTTTTGCATCACGAGCCGAAGTAATAGCAATGAGATTTGCAATAGAACCACCACTTGGTAAATTGCCAAATGCCGATTTTGGATAACCGACCATCTCAATCATCCATCGGATAAGCATGTTCTCTAATTTGACAGCACCAGGACTACCAAAATACATACCAGCGAAGTTATTGGTGAATGCTGCTATGAAATCACCAATGGCAGAACTGTAAACGCCACCACCGGGTATGTAGCCAAAATGTCCAGGCGACGAAGGCCTCACACCTGGCTCGTCCACAGTCTTTTTAAGCAATGGAATTAACTCTTCCAGCTGACGAGGAGATTCCTGAAAAGGATAATCTTCCAAAATAGAAATCTTGGAAAAGTCAGGCCCAAAGGAGTGATCTGTCTGTCTTTCTTTTAGAAAATCCTTCGCATAATTATTGGATTGTTTCAACCATTCATCAAGTATTTCTTGAGTTGGTTCTAAAAAAGAAGACTCGTTTTCAAGAGCTTTTAAATATTGCTCGTCGACCATGAAGTGTTAATACGTTGGCACTGAAGGATCAATTTCAGCTGACCATGCAAGTATCCCGCCCTTAAGGTTGTATAATTTTGAAAGTCCAAGATGCTGTTGCAATTGGAGTATGGCGGTAGCACTTCTTTGTCCACTTCTGCAGTGTATAACCACGTCTTTGTCTTTTGAAATTTTTTCTGCTTGTTCAATGATATTCCCCAAAGGAATCAATTCACCATCTATATTAGCAAAATCAAATTCGTATTGCTCACGACAATCGATGAGCTGAAAATCTTTACCAGAGTCTTTCCACTCTTTTAAGTCTGATACTGTAATTTCTTTTACTTCTGACATATCTGTTTGTATTTCTGTTCCACAAAATTGCTCATAATTTATTAAGCCATCAATGTGGATATCTGGATTCTTTTTGAAAGATAGCATTCTAAAATCTAAAGACAAGGCATCAAAAAGCAAAAGTTTGCCAGCCATCGGCTCCCCCACTCCTGATGCTATTTTAATAATCTCATTTGCTTGCAAGCTGCCTATGATCCCTGGCAAAACGCCAAGGACACCACCTTCCGCACAATTCGGCACAGATCCGGGCTCTGGTGGTTCGGGATATAAGTCGCGATAATTAGGGCTCAAAGTTCCATCCTTATTGGTATAATTAAAGACAGATACTTGTCCCTCAAATCTATACACGGATCCGTAGACATTTACTTTATTGGACAATACACAAGCATCATTGACTAAATATCTTGTTGGGAAATTGTCTGTGCCATCCGCTACGATATCATAACCTTCTACAATTTCTAGAGCATTTTCTGCTGTAAGCCTAGTTTCATAAACATATATCGTAATCAGTGGATTTGATAGTCTCAGCTTCTCTGCGGCAACTTGTGCTTTAGATTTGCCAATGTCTTCAGTCGTATACAACACTTGTCTTTGTAGATTACTTTCATCCACCACATCATCATCAACAATGCCAAGGGTACCGATACCTGCAGCAGCAAGGTAAGACAACATTGGGCAGCCAAGACCTCCCGCACCTACGATCAAGACCTTTGCATCAGACAAACGACGTTGACCCTCCGTCCCAAATTGTGGGATAGAAATATGTCTACTGTATCTGATAAATTCTTGTTGATTCATCTTTATTCGATTGCAAATGCAACATTTTGGCGAATGTATGCCTTTTGAACGCAAAATTCACGTCTTATATATAAGAGCTATGTATTTAACTTTGCATTTAACGACATAAATCAATAACTCCTTTCAGACTTGAATGAAGAATTTGTCCGAATGTGGAGATGATTATTCAAAATGACCACCTCGTCATTCATCTTCGATGTTTGCCAATACTCCCCATAAACACAGAAAAACAGCCCCTTTGTCGGCCATTACACTCCGCATTCATATAGGCAAAACACATATATAATATTTATTATCAATATTTTATACATTACAAATTAACGTTATATGTAAAATAGCTATTATATTCGCCCTCACATTATCCTAAACCGTTTTACACATAAGGTCTCATGAGTAAAAAGAAAGCCAAAAGGAAATCAAAGCCTTTTTCTGATCCTAGGATACCAAAGATTGTCGGTATTCTCTTCCTATTTTTTTCGTTCTATTTGCTAGTCGCATTTATCTCTTACCTTTTCACATGGAAAGCTGATCAGGATAAAGTTTTGATGTATTCGTGGAGCATCATCTTTGACGGTGATTTGACAGTTACCAACTGGTTAGGGAGATTAGGAGCATTCATATCCAACACCTTTATGTATTGGGGATTTGGCGTATCGTCTTTCTTATTCATTCCATTATTTTGGAAATTTGGATTGGACTTGATTCGAACAAAATCAATTAGAGACTCACTCTCCTTATCAAAGTATATAATCCTTTTCGTAGCTTTCTTATCTATACTATTGGAATTCATTTTCCAGTCATCTACTTTTACTTGGGGAGGCATTTTTGGAACGAGTACAACTTACTGGCTAATCAACTTTATTGGCAGAATCGGATTAAGCCTTCTTTTGTTTTTCAGTACACTCATATTTTTAACATGGGTGTTCAATCCAAGTTTTGAAAAATTACAACTGGCTTTACCAGAAGGCGCTAAGATAGATTTCCAAATGCCGAGTTTTGATTTTTTCAAAGCAGCACCTAAAAGCACAACAAAAAGTAAAAAGCGTTCTAAAACGGATCCTTTGCAGGATGAACATTCTGCGGGGGATGATAATAGACTTTTTTCTGCGCTCAAACCAAATTTTGCAAAAAATTTAGATAGGGCCATTCCAAAAACCGACTCAGATGGAAAACCAGCTCGGGCTATTTCGGATGACAATCAATTAGAATTCGAAGTACCTGAGTCCATCTCGAGTAAACCTAACCGATCCCAAAAACCACCTGCTGCTCCTAAACCACTAGAAATGGAAATCAGTGGTGCAGATGTCGAAGTTACAGAAGGTAAAGCAATCACAGTTGAGGAAAAAGCAACAGCTGAAAAGCCTATCCTTGGCATCGATGAAAATAATATTGATCACTCCGAACCATATGATCCAACTAAAGATTTGCGTAATTATAAAAAGCCATCTGTTGAATTATTGGAAGATTATGCAGATCATAAATATGAAATTGACAGATCAGAATTAGAAGCAAATAAGGACCAAATCATAGAGACCTTATTAAACTATAAAATAGAGATTGTAAAAATTAGGGCGACCATAGGCCCTACAGTTACCCTCTACGAAATTGTCCCTGCTCCAGGTGTTAAGATCAGTAAGATCAAAAACCTTGAGGATGACATCGCTTTGAGTTTGTCAGCTCTGGGTATCAGAATTATTGCGCCAATTCCTGGTAAAGGAACCATCGGTATAGAAGTACCAAATAAAAAACCACAGATTGTCTCTCTTAAAGAAGTCTTGAAGTCAGACAAATTTGTCAACGCCAAAATGGATTTACCAATCGCCCTTGGTAAAACAATTGCCAACGAAGTCTTTGTGGCAGATTTGGCTAAAATGCCTCACCTTCTTATCGCAGGTGCCACTGGTCAAGGTAAATCTGTAGGCATCAATACCGTACTGATGTCTTTATTATATAAGAAGCATCCATCACAAGTCAAACTGGTATTGGTTGATCCAAAGAAAGTGGAACTATTCCCGTATTCTAGTTTGGTCAAACACTTCTTAGCATACCTGCCTGACTCCGAGGAGCCAATCATCACAGAAACAAAAAAAGTCGTCCACACCATTAATTCGTTGTGTATAGAGATGGACGAACGCTATGATCTCTTGAAAAAAGCAAGGTCCAGAAACCTGAAAGAATACAATCAAAAATTCATTGCACGTAAACTCAATCCAAATAACGGACACAAGTTTATGCCATTCATCGTCTTGGTGATTGATGAGTTTGCAGATTTAATCATGACAGCTGGTAAAGAAGTTGAGCTGCCAATTGCGAGACTTGCCCAGTTAGCACGTGCCGTCGGTATACACTTAATTATTGCAACACAGCGTCCGTCAGTTAATATCATTACAGGTACAATCAAAGCAAACTTCCCAGCGAGAATTGCATTTAAGGTAACATCAAAAATTGATTCACGTACCATCTTAGATACAGGCGGCGCGGATCAGCTGATCGGGCGAGGAGATATGTTGTTGTCTGTCGGTGGCAATATCGTTCGTCTACAATGTGCATTCGTCGATACTCCAGAAGTCGAATCTGTCATCACAGGCATTTCTGATCAACAAGGATATCCTGACGGCTTCCACTTACCAGAATACTTAGATGAAGACAGAGAAGTCGGCAGCAGCAATTTAAAGATGTCTGACTTAGATGAGCATTTCGAAGATGCCGCCAGATTAGTGGTTGCCTCTCAATCTGGATCTACATCCATGATTCAGCGTAAAATGCAATTAGGTTACAATCGTGCTGGTCGGATCATGGATCAGATGGAAGCTCTAGGCATAGTTGGAGAATCTCGTGGTAGTAAACCGAGAGAGGTTATGTATCACAGTGAGATGGAGTTGATGAATTATTTGGATCATTTGAAGAGTAAGTAGTTAGCTGCTAGGGCTAGAACCTACCTAGTTCCTAGCACCTAGTTCCTATTCCCCCTTACTTAATTTCAAACATTATACAATGGAGAACTCAAATACCGATCTCCCCTATCGCAAACGATAAACACGATAACACCAGATTCCAACTCCTGGCTCAGTTTGATCGCTGCAGTACAAGAGCCACCACTGCTCATTCCAGCCAATATGCCTTCTTCTTTTGCCAGACGTCTTGCCATATCGGTTGCTTCTGTTTGGCTGACATCGATGATTTTATCTACTCGACTTGCGTCATAGATTTTAGGTAGGTACTCTTTGGGCCATCTGCGGATGCCTGGGATACGAGAACCGTCTTGAGGTTGCGCACCTATGATCTGGATATTGGAATCTTGTTCTTTTAGATATCTGGAGACACCCATGATGGTGCCAGTGGTACCCATCGCTGAGACAAAGTGGGTGACTTCACCATTGGTATCTCTATAGACTTCTGGGCCTGTCGTGCGGTAGTGCATTGACGGATTGTCTTGGTTACCAAATTGGTTAAGCATATGGTATTCATCTGTAGATGCCATCTCAAGTGCTACTTCTCTAGAATGGATGATTGTTTTTTCTCCGGGTGTGAGTTTGACGTTAGCGCCGTATGCTTTCATTGTTAACACCCGCTCTTTAGTCGCTGTATCTGGCATGACTAGAGTAATGTTGAGTCCCATTAATTGAGCTATCATTGCCAAGGCTATTCCTGTATTTCCGCTTGTAGCTTCTACTAAGTGATCTCCTTTTTTGATGTCCCCTCTTTCCAAAGCACCGCTGATCATCCCATAAGCCGCTCGGTCTTTGACTGAACCACCAGGATTATTCCCTTCAAGTTTTCCATAGATGGTCACATTTGGATTTGAAGGAATTCTACTCAATTTTACCAAAGGGGTATTCCCTATCAATTTTGTTATACTACTCATACATCTTTTTATTTAGCAAATCCCTTAAATATAAAGGTGTCTGTCGTTTCATTTCCTTCCATACTCATTTTGGCTTGGTAGTATATTTTTGACCCTTCTGGAACAGATCTGGTCAACCATACATTCCCACCTATAATACTATCCTTACCAATGATTGTTTCTCCACCAAGAATCGTAGCACCTGAGTAAACGACACAATTGTTTTGGATTGTTGGATGTCTTTTGTTGTTGGCATCCTTTTTACGCACACTCAATGCTCCAAGTGTCACACCTTGATATAATTTTACATTATTACCTATTGCTGCGGTCTCCCCTATCACTATGCCTGTGCCGTGATCTATACAAAATGACTTTCCAATGATGGCGCCTGGATGAATATCTATGCCTGTTTTACTGTGTGCATACTCTGTAATTATTCTCGGAATGTCTCTTACTCCCATTAAATGTAATTCATGTGCAATCCGATAGGCAGCCATTGCAAAAAATCCTGGATAACTGCGCACGACTTCTTTTTTACTGCTTGCTGCTGGATCACCTTCATAGATAGCTTCTATATCCAAGTGCAACAAACTGTGTACGATAGGCAATCGTTCAAAAAAGCCATCTGCTATTTGATGGACGCCAGATTTATCTTCAATATCATTTTTCAACAGAAGATCAACGAGAGCCATTTTATTTTGCTGGTATGCGACAACAACTTGAGCTCTAGTATATAACGTATCATTCGTATAGTCACAAAACAGTAAACCCAATAAGTCTTTAAAAAACTCAGCTACCTCTGCTGGGGATGGGCAGCCAGTCTTGGATTTGTGCTCATTCAATAGCTTATCTATAAAATCATCATTCATATCACAAAAATAATCTTTAAATGCACACATAACTACAAAAACGTCATACTGATGTAGTGCATTTTAATACATTAAAAATAATAAGTTATGTTTTTGTAGGATACCTGAGCGAATTATGTAGTTGTGTATAGGCTCAAATCAGTCTTATCTTTGTTATATCAATTGGTCAATACATCAATTGATTCTAAAAACACCCAGATGACTCTACTATTTTGTAAGTCATTACAAACCCTAAGAACGGTTTTGTTTCACTTTCCTTAAACTAGAATTTTTCACAATATTCAGCATCGACAAATACAAATTCGAATGTTGTGATCAATGACAAATGACCACGCGTCATAGTTAAACCTTATTTAAAACCTTAATAATTTCATTATGAAATCACGTAATTTACAATTCGTGATAGGGACTATCTTTTCCCTATTGATAACGACCGTACATCTTTCTGCACAGTGCAATAGCAATCCTTTTGGACTTTCGCAATACACTGTAATATCCAGTCAACAAAACGTCACAGTTACTGACGAACTTTCAGGCTTGACATATAATGATGTCACAGATGAATTCGTCAGTATTTCTGATGGTGGCAGAATAGCAGAAAGAAATCCACAGGGAGTTTGGACTTCTTTTGGTGTTTCTAATTATGGAAGCCCTCATTGCGACGACTCAAGATTCAGTGATATAGAAGCAATTACCTACATACGATCAAATGGTAATTCTCATCAGTATGCTATTGCTGATGAAAGAGATAGAGCTCTTGTTTTCGTAGACATCACGTCTTCGCAAACAAGCCTTAGTCATCCATCTACATATTTAAAATTTAATGGTCTTCCATGTGGAAGTAATAATGGCATAGAAGGTGCAGCCTATGACCAAGCTTCTGGCAGAATGTACTTTAGCACTGAGCAATTAGATCAAAAAATATACAGCTTCATCGTACCAACAAATGTGAATGGCCAAACTATAAATGTAACAGAGGTTGTTGACCTTCAAAATGTCAATGGTTTAAACACAGTTTCGACACATGCGTTGGATATTCTTCCTAATGGAAATATAGTTGCAATATTAACAAAACCTGGAGCAGGAAATGATAGCGGTTTGTTTCCACGAATGTTGGTTGAAATTACTCCTTGCGGTGATGTCATAGATCAATTTGATCTGGAAACGACAATTTCCAATACGGCAGAGATTGAAGGTATTGCAATGAAAGGTAATGACATTTATTTGATTGGTGAATTGGGCGTATTCTATCAATTATCAAGACCAGTTCCACCTTCTATTCAAGTGACTTCGCCAGCAGCATCGTCTTCACAAGAAGGAGGATCAATGACAAGTGTCAGATGGGCAAGTACAAATGTGGCTGGAAATGTTGAAATACAATTATTCCTAAATGGCAATTTTGTTTCAACATTAGCCAACAGCACTTCAAATGACGGCAATCAATCAATTACGCTGCCATCTATAGCGATGACGACATCTGGGTATTCAATCAGGGTAGTCAGTAAGAATGATACCTCCGTTTTTGGAGAAAGTGGTTCTTTCACTATTAGTGCAGCTGGAATGATCACTGTTACAGCGCCTTCTTCAGGATCAATATTAACCGTTGGATCCGCTACGGCTGTCACGTGGCTAGCACTCAATATCACAGGAAATATAAATCTAGAATTATACAAAGGCTCTTCATTAGTAAGCACATTGGCTTCTAACATCAATAATGATGGTGTACAGTCTGTGGTTGTACCGGCTGCTGCTGATGGAAATGACTATCGCATCAGAGCAGTTAGTGCAAATAATGGGAGTGTCAATGACTTTAGCGATTTCTTCACGATTAGCAACCCAGGAATAACCGTAGTTAATCCAAGTTCAGGGGCTTCTTACTCATCTGGAGAAAGTGTAGACGTGCAATGGAGCAGTATCGCCATATCTGGTAGTGTGAAAATAGAATTATTCAAAGGCAGTTCTCTTGTTACTTCGCTAGAGGCCTCTACCGTTGACGATGGTACCCAACAAGTAACATTACCAACAGTTGCATCAACTTCAAATGATTACACCATCAAAGTAACCAGCTTAGTTGATCCTTCTATCAGTGATTCAAGTGGTGCATTTGTGATAACTTCACAACAGGTATTCCAAATAACAAATCCTACGGGCGGTGAAACTATTAGCAGTCAAGGCTTTTTAAATGTTCAATGGAACAGTACTTATGGAGGAACAGTAAGTATCGAATTACACAAAGCCAATGCATTTGTAAGTGTCCTTACGTCTAGTACAAATGACGATGGTTCTCATCTCGTCCAATTACCAACTGTTCAATCTTCTTCATCCGATTATTCAATCAAATTAATAAACAGAAATGATAATTCTATTTTTGACTTCAGTAATCCTTTTACAATTACGCAAGCTGAAACGATCAATGTAATTACACCTGCAATTAACGATACATATTTTACAGGGAATCCAATTTCGGTAACATGGAACTCTACTGTAGGCGGAAATGTAAAAATTGAATTATATGAAAACGGATCACTATTAAATACGTTTGCCACTTCAACACCAAATGATAATTCCCAAATATATACTATTCCTGCTGACTTAGCTGGAGGAAATTCATGTCAAATCAAAATATCAAGTTTAACAAATCCTAATGTTATCGGATCAAGTGATCAATTCCAAATTATTAATCCAGTTGCGCAATCCCCTGATATCGATTTAGTAATTCAATCAGCAGGTGCTGGAGTCCAATCCAACAATACATACACAGTAAATGGTATTACGGTTATGAATCAAGGGAATACAGCGATTTCTGGTACATACACGCTTGGAGCATACTTATCGACTGATCCAAACATTACATTCTCAGATTTCAGAATTGGTACAGTTGATACATATACTGCTACTGGAGCAGGCCAATCGGAAACTAGCTCTTTCAATTTTGATACAAATACATTAAACATTACAGAAGGTAATTATTACGTGGGATTTATTATTGATGAATTTGATGATGTATCAGAAAGTGATGAAATGAACAACACTGCTTATAACTCAACATTGGTGCAAGTAAGAGATCAGGTAATTTTACCAGGGAATGGTATTTGCCATGAGATTGAGAGTGGAGAGTTGGCAGAAAGTTTTGAAACAGATTTGGGTTTTTGGGCTCAAAATTCTGATGACGATATAGATTGGACAAGAACCAACACAAGGACGCCCTCGTCTGCTACAGGACCAGGAGGGGCAATTGATGGTAACTATTTCTTATACACAGAAGCTTCTAATGCGAATAGAAATAAATCCGCAGTGTTAACCAGTGGCTGCCTTGATCTAACAAACACAACAAGTCCAAGAATGAGATTTAATTATCACATGTTTGGATCAACGATGGGTACACTTCAGGTGAATGTCATAAACGAATCTGGTAGATCAGCTGTTTCGTTTATCAAGACTGGAAATCAAGGGGATGTGTGGAATGCAGCAGTAATCAGTCTTTCATCTTTTATTGGACAAAGTATTTTCATAGAAATTGAGGCTACTACTGGATCTTCATTTAGAAGCGATATTGCGATAGACAATATCACAATTTCCGACACTCAAGGTTGTACACTAGTCGGTACTCCTTGCGACGATGGTGATGGATGTACTGTTGGTGAAACGTATGATATAGATTGCAATTGCCAAGGCGGAGTTTATACAGATTTGGACCAAGATGGGCGATGCATTGGTGAGGATATAGATGATACTGATCCTTGTCTTCCATTCGCTGGTGCAGCATGCCGTAATTGTAGTACAACAATCTCAGATGGTTTAAGCGATAGCTTTGAAGGAAGTCTGAATAACTGGACACAATCATCTTCTGATGATAATCAATGGCTAAATAAGTCAGGTTCGACTCCATCATCAAGAACAGGTCCAGCTGGAGCATCTGATGGCAATACGTATATGTATGTAGAAGCGTCGCATGGTGGTTTCCCATTCAAGGTAGCGACGATGAATAGTGTATGCTTGGATTTAAGCACATTATCTACACCTATGATTTCATTCGATTACAGCATGTATGGTTCAGCTATGGGAACATTAGAAATATCTGTTGTCGACATGTCTGATGGCTCAAGTACCGAAATATTTAGTCAAAGTGGTAACCAGGGATCTGATTGGATATCCGTACAAAGAGACTTAAGTGCATTTGCTAACAAAACTGTACAGATCAAAATACAAGGGATTACTGGATTTGGATTTAGAAGTGATATAGCTATTGACAATATAGAAATTTCAAATACGGCTGGAAACTTAATAGCAGATGCAGCCGAATCTAGAAATTTTGTCGAGCAAGCAAGTGCAAATATTGAAGAGTTTGACTTAGAAAATGAAATGCTTGTGTATCCTGTGCCAGCAGCAGATTTCCTCACAGTAGCTTATCAAACGGCTATCGAAATCGAGCAAGCTACACTATCATTGGTTAATGCAAATGGCCAAGTAATAATAACAGAGACCTTACAATTGCGTAATGGGATGGTAGAAAAGAAAGTAGATGTATCTGGTTTACCAACTGGTACATATTATGCTACCATTCATTCAACTTCTAACAAGGTAAGCAAGAAGCTTCTCATTATTCACTAGGTGTTTATTTAACTAAAATTATTAAGGTTGACCAGAGTCTTTGTCGAGGCTCTGGTTTTTTTATATCTGCATTTTGCATATAATAAAAAGTAGAGTTGATCTTAAAATTCAATAGACCATTCTACTCCACCAGCCAATCTTATTAAGCTTGGGAGTTGAGAGCTTTTTCTTAAAATGGCATTATGAATCCATTGGCTGCAGGTCATAAATTTCAAACGAATCATGTCTTGTCTGAGTCACATACCATTCTAATGAAGCATCGCCAAAATCTGTTTCTCGACCCGATCCTCTCCCCCACAACCATAGTCAAGATCTCATAAACTATTGAACCCCAAAACCAAGGTTGTGCTCATTATAATAAGGAAAAACAATGACAATAAGTCAATTCAAAAACTAAGCTTTCTTTATCCAAGAGAATATTTAACTAAAAACAACTACTTTGCACCATGACTTTTGAAGAATTAGGCTTAGAAGCAGGGATTTTAGAAGCTTTGTATTACATGAACTTTGAAAAAGCCACTGCCATTCAGGAACAAGCAATCCCATTGATTATGGAAGGTAAGGACCTACTGGCTTGTGCCCAAACTGGTACAGGAAAAACAGGAGCCTTTTTGCTTCCTATCTTGCATCAGTTGGTAACCAAGAAAGCAAATAAAACGGAAGTTCTCATTGTGGTTCCTACAAGAGAGCTTGCTTTACAAATAGACCAAGAGCTTGAAGGTTTTTCTTATTATACGAATATGAGTTCCATCTCCATTTACGGAGGAGGTTCTGGTGAAGATTGGGAAAGGCAAAAGCGAGCCTTAAAAAGTGGTACTCAAATCATCGTTGCTACTCCTGGCAAACTCCTCACGTACATCAACATGAAGTACATCGATCTTGAAAGTATCAAATACCTTATACTTGATGAGGCTGATCGTATGCTTGACATTGGATTTCAAGATGACATTGTCAATATTGTAAAGGCATTGGTTAATCGTGAACAGACACTATTGTTTAGTGCGACAATGCCTCCAAAGATCAAAACACTCGCCAAAACTATTTTAAAAGATCCTGAAGAAATCATCATTTCTCTTTCCAAACCTGCAGCTGGTGTTTTGCAAGCTGCCTATTTGGCACACGAACGACAGAAAATAGATTTACTTCTCCATTTGATAAAAGATAAGCCAAACTATAAAAGCATTTTAGTCTTTAGTTCGACAAAGAAAAAGATATCAGAAATCACCCAAGCACTAAAGCGTAAAAATGAAAACGCAGATGCTATTTCCTCAAACCTCGACCAGTCAGATAGAGAAAAAGTTTTACTGTCGTTTAGAGCTAAGCGTACCAGAATACTTGTAGCCACTGATGTCATTAGTCGAGGTATTGATATTAAAGACATCAATCTTGTGATAAACTTTGATGTCCCAGGAGATGCTGAAGATTATGTGCACAGAATTGGTCGTACTGCAAGAGCTGACACGACTGGCGTTGCCATTACATTCATCAATGAAGATGACATGTATAAATTCCATAAAATAGAAAAGCTGATTGAAAAAGAGGTCAAGAAACTAGAGCTTCCAGAATTTCTGGGCAAAGGACCAGAATGGAGTTTAAAAAGAAATCATCACGGCGGTAATAAGAACCGCAATTTTAAAAGATCGGGGAAACCAAAAAGGAAATTTTACAAAAAAAAGAAATAGAAAAGTCAGCTCATTTGGCCCGAGTTTTTGCGCAATTGTTCTAAATGTACGTGGTTCGACTAAAGGTCTTTTTCAAAATTAATTGATACTGCGCAACTTAAGATTAACATTTATATTGGTAATGGTAATATCTTTGTACTATATATAGTCGATATGTTAAATACACAAGAGACATTGATAGACCTTAAGCTTGATTCTATAGAAGATGCTATCAATGATATACGTGCAGGTAAAATCATTATTGTCGTAGATGATGAGGACAGAGAAAATGAGGGCGACTTTATTTGTGCAGCTGAACTCATCACTCCTGACCACATAAACTTCATGGCAAAACATGGGAGAGGACTTATCTGTACTCCCATCACCGAAAAACGAGCTCAAGAGCTGGAATTGAATATGATGGTCAACACCAATACAGCTCTTCATGAAACTGCCTTCACCGTGTCGATCGATTATAAAAAAGAAGGTTGCACAACTGGTATTTCTACTTATGATCGTGCCACCGGTATCAAGGCACTGACCAACGAAAATTCTATTGCAACAGATTATGCCAGACCAGGGCATATATTTCCACTAATTGCTAAAGATGGTGGCGTGCTTAGACGAACTGGACACACTGAAGCTACTATTGATCTTGCTGTTTTGGCAGGTCTTAAACCTGCAGGTGTTTTAGTAGAAATCTTGAATGAAGATGGCACAATGGCTAGATTGCCACAATTAATAGATATAGCAAAGCGCTTTGATCTCAAGATCATCAGCATCAAAGATTTGGTGAATTATCGCATGAGCAAAGAACGATTGATCACCCAAGATGTCACTGTTTCCTTTGATACAAAATATGGCAAATTTGATGTCATTGGCTTTGTCGAAAAAAACACAAACACCACTCACTTAGTCATTAAGAAAGGAGAATGGACAGAAGACGAACCAGTCTTAGTCCGCGTACACTCTTCTTTTAATACAGGTGATATACTTGGTGCTTTACTTCTTGGGCATGGTGAGCAATTGCAAAAAATCCTAAAGAAGATAGCAGATACTGGCGAAGGAATTCTGTTGTATCTCAGACAAGACGAAACAGAAAACTCTTTGCTAGAAACACTTCGCTTATTAAAAACACAGCAAGATGATGGTGTCAAGTTAAATCCCTATCCTCACATTACATCTAGCGACGTCCAACGAAATTTTGGCATCGGTGCCCAAATTCTAAATGAGCTTGGTGTTCGAAAAATCAAACTACTCACCAATAACCCTAAGCGCAGAGTTGCACTAGATGGTTATGGCTTGGAGATAGTGGAGAATATTCCGTATTAGAAATAAAGGCTTGAAACAATTGGTTGGCGAAACAAACAAACGAGAAGCTTTGATTAGTAATTTAATGCACTCAAGAAGCTATTCAAATTTGTTAATTTGGGTAAACAAAAAATTCGAGTCTGTTTTGAATACTGAGACAAGGACAATGTTTTCTCGCCTTATTCCAACAAGTCAGACAAGGTTTATTCCTGCAATTTTATGGTGCTCGAAAATACATTCATCTGAGGATGAACTGGGTTGCCGGATGAGCGTCTAAAGCTCACAATCTGACCAACATGATAAATCGCATCAGTCAGTGGTCCACTCAACAAATTCCAAACTGGAAAGGCAGATTCTTGTTCGCCCCTTTTAAAAATAATGGTGTGGTTTTCCAAATCTTCAACACTACGAAAGGCGTCACTTGCTTCTTTAAATTGCTTCAATGTCAACACACGTAATTCTTCAAATTCCACATCAGGTGTCGTTGATGGACGCACATTAGGTTCGTTTAAAGCCGCATTCCTTATCATAGAAGATAAGCCATACAAATGCTCCAACACATCTTGTGGAGGTCTGCCATCATTCCCCGGAAGGTAAGCTAGATCTTCAGCTCTCAATCGATGCGTTGCCCAATAATAGCGAAAGCCTAAGCCATCAATCACTCTTGAAATGACTGACCCAGCAGAATCGTCTTCTGGAGTCCCGTCTATCTTTGCATATGGAATACTTGGATCCAGATCACTTTGTTTAACATCGAATGATAATGATTGTATTTTCTTTTCGACCATATTTTCTTTTTCTACTGCGGGAGGTTTTACGTCTTGAGTTTTACAAGCAAGAATACAGATCAAAAACAGCCCTAGGGTGTATGTCAATTTCATAATGGATATTTATGGCAAAATTAAATGAGTTCTGCAATATGTCAATATTTGAGTCTACCAAGAATACATATAAAATTTATTAATGTTTATATATTTGAATATCAATTGATTAATCAATACTAAAATTATGTAAATGATTGATTACTTTTGGATCTATAATTTGTAAATGATGGCTTCATTCAACATCAAAGAATACCTGAACAGGCTTTTTAAACAAGAAATCTTGACCAAAGCGGATACCAAAGAGATACTCACGCAGATTGGTAATGGCAATGTGGAGCCTCATCAGACAGCAGCTCTTTTGAGTTGTTATCAAATGAGGCCAGTAACTGGGGAAGAGCTTTCCGGTTTCAGAGAAGCTATGATCGACTTGTGCACACCCATTGACTTTGTCAGGGAAGACATCATTGATATTGTAGGAACTGGCGGAGATGGTAAAAACACCTTTAATATATCTACAGTCAGCTCTTTTGTTGTTGCAGGTGCTGGATATAAAGTCGCCAAGCATGGCAACAAGGGAGTGTCGTCGCCTTGTGGATCGTCCAATGTCTTAGAACATCTCGGCTATACTTTCTCTAATGAGTATGACAAGTTAAAAGGTGATTTGGATAGAGCAAATTTTTGTTTTTTCCACGCACCCTTTTTTCATCCAGCCATGAAAGAGGTGGTACCAATCAGGAAAGCACTACAAGTAAAAACCTTCTTTAATGTGATGGGCCCCTTACTCAATCCTGCGCAGCCAATGCAGCAGTTCTCTGGTGTGTATGCTAAGGCAATTCTTCCTTTATATGAGAAAGTGTTTACGGATATGGGTACCAACTTTGGGGTTGTATATGCACATGATGGCTATGATGAAATTTCACTGACCGGTGAGTTTACCGTTGTTACATCACAGGGATCACAAGTATACAGTCCTGAAGACATAGGCTTTGCCAAAGTCAACCCAGAAGATCTATTTGGTGGAGAGACCGTAGAAGAAGCAGCCACGATTTTTAAAACCATACTTAATCGAAAAGGCTCTGAATCCCAAAACAATGTGGTGATTGCAAATGCGGCATTTGCTATACAGTGTTACGATCAGCAAAAATCAATAGAGAGTTGCATTAGTGAAGCAAAGGCCTCTTTAGAATCTGGAAAAGCATTTGAAAAACTACAATTAGCAACCGAACGTTAATAAGCTATAATTTTGTTAGACATTTTTATCAATCAACATGGATAAAGACAAAAAGAATGTGTCGCTAAGCTGGGAAGATTTCCAGGCCATGGGCAATCCAGAAAATGCGCCTGAAACTCCAGAAGAATCATCTGAAGAACAAGAACCTGAAAAAAGTAAGATGGTAGTGAGGGTCTATCTGGAACGAAAAAACAGAGGAGGAAAGACCGCAACCATAATCAAAGGCCTTGATTTATATGATGACGAATTGGAAGTTTTGGCTAAAAAACTAAAGAGTTCGCTTGGCATTGGCGGAGCAGTTAAGGACGGCGAAATCGTTTTACAAGGTGATAAACGCGTGAAAACATGCGAATATTTAAAAAAACAAGGATATAGCAATACTAAAAATGCAGGGGCTTAAGTAGATCAAAGTAGTTTATTATATTGCGGTTGCTAACGTAAATGAACACTTGAGGATTTTACATAGTATTCCACGAGTTAACATTTGACAAAATTATTATCGATGCTGATTGGAGTTATTTTATGTTTTATCCTTGGTTATGTTGCTATTGTATTTGAACACCCTCTCAAACTAGATAAAACGGTTCCTGCCTTATTGATGGCAGCACTATGCTGGGCATTCATTTCTATAGGTCATCTTCCTTTACTTGATCATCATTTTCACCATATGGATGAAGGTGGAGACTACTACAAATGGTTGAGTCCTGTACTTCTCCATCACATTGGTAAAACAGCAGAGATACTGGTCTTCCTGATTGGAGCAATGACAATTGTTGAATTGGTTGATCTGCACAAAGGGTTTGCTGTCATTACGAACAGAATTACCACGACCAGCAAAAAGAAGATGTTGTTCTTAATTTGTGTATTAGGCTTTTTCCTTTCAGCAACATTAGACAACCTAGCATCTACAATTGTACTTGTTTCTTTACTGAGAAGACTTGTTCCTAACAAAAAAGAAAGACTCTGGTTTGTGAGTCTTGGTGTCATTGCAGCTAATGCTGGAGGTGCGTGGTCCCCAATTGGAGACGTAACAACAACCATGCTTTGGATTCAGGATAAAGTATCTACACTAGGTTTGATCCAGAATTTGGTCATCCCTTCTGTCGTTTGCATCGTAGTTCCTGCAGTAATTGCTAGTTTCTTACCTGCGTTTAGAGGAACCATAACACCACCTGAAAATAGAGATGTCGAAAAAGACATACAAGAAGAAAACCTGCTTAGTAGCCGAGTCATGTTGATGGTCGGTGTCGGAGCATTGGTCTTTGTACCGGTCTTTAAAGCCATTACGCATTTGCCACCATATGTAGGCATGATGTTAGGTTTGGGTGTGGTGTGGTTAGTCTCAGAATACATTCATCCTGAAGAGGACTTTGATGAAGAGCGCAAACATTTGTATTCAGCACATACAGCATTGTCTCGAATTGAGATGTCTAGTATCCTTTTCTTTCTTGGGATTTTATTGGCAGTTGCCGCATTGGAATCCCTGGGTGTTTTACTAGACATCGCACAATACCTCGACAATAATATACCGAATAGGAATGTCGTGGTTATGCTTATAGGAGTCTTTTCTGCCATCATTGACAATGTCCCTCTTGTCGCTGGTACAATGGGAATGTACCAATACCCTACCGATGATTATTTGTGGCATTTTATTGCCTATTCAGCTGGTACTGGTGGGTCGATGTTAATCATCGGATCTGCTGCAGGTGTCGCTGCAATGGGAATGGAAAGAATAGATTTCATTTGGTATTTGAAAAATATTGGGTGGCTTGCTGCTATTGGTTTTGTAGCCGGAGCAATTGTCTACATTGCTTTAAATGGTGGTGGGTAAATAAATATACTTAACCCATCAAACTTCCTTTCCAGTTTTTAACATTATTTCAGGGAGTTTCTGGTCCTCTGGCTGAATGCTTGACAAGCTAATCAATGGCTTACCTATTAATTCTGCTTCAATAATAATCGTATCGGTATTGTCTGTAATGGCATTGATCTTTAAAGCAGATACATTAGCGACAAGTTGAATGGTCGTTTTTGCCAACGATAGTTTTTGATTGAAATGAGGAAGCAGTAGTCTTATGTGTTTTTGCAAATCGGACACTGCATTCATCTGGTCATTTATCATCTCTACTATACTTCCTTTTTGGTTATCAATTGCTGCATCTACAATTGACTTTACAGGCAGCTGAATCAAACCAAAACTAACATCTGGACTTTCTACCCAGCGATGAGAATCATAATTGAATTTGGCTTGCAATCGCCAATCCTTGCTAAGACTGTATGTTGCTGAGCAATTCAATTCGACAACACCATCACCTGCAACATCTGCTAACAGTGTCTTTTTTTCAACACCGACTTTTGCAGTTAATGAAATGGAAAGTAATGAATTAGTAAAACTGACGGCGTTTAAAGAAAGCTGAGATAATTTGGCCGTCGTTCCTTTGACATCAAAGGTCAATTTAGAAGATGGAATGGTGGAAAGATGGTAATTGCATTCATTCAATAACTGTTGCTTTTCAACTGTGATAATTAATTCCATATTTACTTCTTACTAAGTTCGAATAGTAAAATCTACCCAAACATATCTAAATTCTGCGTAGAGATTGGCTTGGCAAATAAACCATTTGCTTTTCGTTTATTTTGCCGTACTGATTTATTTGTATAGTTTAGTTGTTTATATTTATAGCTACTCACTATAAAATTTGAAATGAGACATTTAAGTATCCCCGTACTGCTGTATCTTTTCTTATCAATTCATACTGGATTTTGCCAACTGCCTGTTGTCAATGAATATGCTGATGCTGTTAAGGACACCATAGAATGGTTGAAACTTGACGAACAGACTGCTTTGGAAAGTGGTGAATATCAGATTGCCTATGAGAAAAGAATTGTCATTGAAAGTCTGGAGGAAAAATTAATGTATGAAGAGAATGATTTTTTCATTGCAATGAAGCAGCAAGATTTTGATTTAAAAAGAAAAGATTTAGAAAATCAATTATTGGTAGCTGAGAATACAAGAAAAGCTCGATTTGAAAAAACCTTATGCGTCGTCATTGGCTTATTGACCTTAATCCTCATAGGATCCTATCTACTTTGGCGTCAGAACAAAACATTCTCCAATAAACTTCAAGAAAAAGTCAGAGACCAAACGCAATCGCTTAAGGTAATGAACGAACAACTCATTGATAATAACAGAGAATTAAAAAGATTTAGTCATATAGCTTCTCATGACATTAAAGAGCCAATTCGGAATATTGGCAGTTTTATAAAGTTGATTAAACGGAAAATTACTCCTGAACAAAAACGAAGTCTACATGCCTATTTTGACATCATAGATAAAAGTACCAACCAGATTTACACCTTAGTGGAAGACATTATGCAGTACACTAAAATTGGCAACACAGAAAACATACCAACAGAAACCGTTCAACTTGATGATATGTTGAACTCAATAAAATCAAATTTGAGTACATTCATTTCTAATAATAATGCTGTTGTTGAAGGTGAAAATCTACTATCTATCCAATCGAGTAAATCTCTTATATTCATCGTCTTAAAAAATCTAATCGAAAACGGCATCAAATACAACCAAGAAGAACAACCCCATATCATGGTCTCTTACATAAAAACAGATTACGGCCACGAAATCAACGTGAGAGACAATGGCATTGGTATTATCTCAGAATACCGTAAAGGGATTTTCGATATGTTCACTCGCCTACACACTCGAAATGAATATGACGGTACAGGTCTAGGGTTATCCATTGTACAATCTTGCGTACATAGATTAGGTGGTGTCATTCAGCTAAAATCCGAAGTAGGTGTTGGCAGCAAGTTTACTGTAATTTTACCAGTGAAGGCGATAGAGGAACAATCCAATGAAAATATAACGACTATGACAAAGGCAGGTTAGAAAGCAGTCTACTGACTTTTTAGCAATTTGCTTACTTAAAAATGTACAGGATAGTACTTCTCTGTAAGCTGTATACGGCCAAGCTATCTAGTGTCAAGATCGACTGAACAAACCACCATAACAGCTTTTTTTAACGAATAAAATAATCACATTAACTATCTTAGTCGCAAACACATATCACATGGTCCGTTTATCTATCATTTTATTCATTTTACTCAGCTTTGATTATTCATCGTTCACGCTCCAAGCACAGTCCATTGACGAGTCGTTGTACTCTGGTGTCGAGTGGAGGCATATTGGTCCTTTCAGAGGCGGACGATCTTGTGCAGTCACTGGTGTGCCTGGCAAGCCAAACTTATTTTATATGGGCAATGCAGGTGGAGGCGTCTGGAAAACTCAAGATGGTGGACAATCTTGGGAAAACATTTCGGATGGCTATTTTGGTGGATCAATAGGGAGTGTTGCTGTAAGCGAATCAGACAATAATGTTATTTATGTGGGAGGCGGAGAAAAGACTGTAAGAGGCAATGTGTCCTATGGCTATGGTGCATGGAGATCGGTGGATGGAGGCAAATCTTGGGAATCAATCGGCCTCGAGAATTCAAGACATATTTCTAGAATACGCATCAACCCCAATAATGCAGATATAGCTTATGCTGCTGTCATGGGAGACTTGTATAAAGGGAGCCAAGAAAGAGGAGTTTACAAAACCATTGATGGCGGAAAAAATTGGAAACGAGTCCTTTTTGCGAATGCAGATGCAGGCGCAGTTGACTTAGTCATTGACCCGAATAACCCTCGTGTGCTGTATGCATCAACTTGGAGAATAAGACGAACACCTTACGATTTATCATCTGGTGGTGAAGGCTCTGGATTATGGAAAAGTACAGACAGTGGAGAAACATGGACAGAAATCTCTGGTAATGAAGGACTACCTTCAGGTGATTGGGGAATTTCAGGTGTTGCTGTTTCGCCACTAAATTCCGAAAGAGTCTGGGCTTTGATAGAAAATGAGAATGGTGGTGTCTATCGATCGGATGATGCTGGCAAAACCTGGAAAAAACTAAATGAAAGTCGCGCACTAAGACAAAGAGCGTGGTACTACACCAGAATCTATGCAGACACACAAGACGAAGATATCGTATACGTGGTCAATGTCAGATACCACAGATCCAAAGATGGCGGGAAGACTTTCTCACCATATGTAGCACCCCACGGTGATCATCATGACCTTTGGATTGCACCAGAAGACAATCAACGGATGATTATTGGTGATGATGGTGGAGCACAAGTCAGCTACAATGCCGGTGACACATGGTCGACATACCACAATCAACCAACAGCCCAATTTTATCGAGTCACAACAGACAATCACGAACCATACAGAATTTATGTTGCACAACAAGACAACAGTACACTTCGAATAGCACACAGATCAAGTGGAGGTTCCATTAGTGAAAGTGATTGGGAGCCATCAGCTGGAGGAGAATCAGCTCATCTAGCACCTGACCCTCTCAATCCAGAAATTGTATATGGCGGTAGTTATGGTGGATTCCTAACAAGAAAAGACCACTCCAATAACACCACAAGAGCCATCAATGTATGGCCTGATAATCCGATGGGCCACGGTGCTGAAGGAATGAAATATCGATTCCAATGGAATTTTCCCATTTTCTTCTCGAAGCACGATCCTAAAAAATTATATACGGCATCTAACCATCTACATGTCACGACAAACGAAGGTCAAAGTTGGGAAATCATAAGCCCCGACCTGACTAGAAATGATCCAGAAAAACTTGGCCCTTCTGGCGGTCCTATAACCAAAGACAATACCGGAGTTGAATATTACTGTACTATTTTTGCTGTTGACGAATCACCACTTACTGAAGGGGTTATCTGGGCAGGCTCAGATGATGGTTTGATTCATTTGACTAAAAATGGAGGAGGAGATTGGACAAATGTCACACCTTCTAATCTGCCAGAATGGTTGATGATCAACAGCATTGAACCTGATCCATTTAACGAAGCTGGCTGCTATGTAGCTGGCACTTTATACAAGACTGGTGATTACAGACCATATCTTTATAAGACCGATAACTGGGGTGCATCATGGACGAAGATCACCAATGGCATTCCAAATGATCATTTTACCAGAGTACTTAGAGCTGATCCAAAGCGGAAAGGTCTCTTGTATGCAGGTACAGAAACAGGCATGTATATTTCATTTAATGACGGGAGACAATGGACTAAGTTTCAGCAAAACTTACCTATTGTCCCAATTACAGATTTAGCCATAAAAAACGATAATTTAATCGCTGCAACTCAAGGTCGTAGCATTTGGATGATTGATGATTTAACAGTCTTACATCAGCTTGATCCCAATATTGCTAACAAGAATGTACATTTATTCCAGCCTACAGACGCTGCACGACTTGCTGGCTCTCAAAACAAGGATGTAAAAGGCGCAGGCATGAATCATCCATCTGGAGTTATGATCAATTACGCCTTACCAAAATTTACTGAAGAAGACAGTATATCCATCAGCTTCTTGGACAACACTGGTCGGCTGATCAGAACCTACAGCAATAAAGCAAAAGAAAACAAAGACAAATTAGAAGTTAAAAAAGGAGCCAATACATTTGCTTGGGATATGCGCTATCCATCAGCAAAAGATTTTGAAGGTATGATTATGTGGTGGGGATCACTCAATGGTGCAAAAGCGCCTCCAGGTAAATACGAAGTAAGGCTGGGTTTAAATGACAAGACAGAATCCTCGACATTTTCTATTTTGCCAAATCCCCAATTAGATTTATCTCAAGAAGATTATGAGGAGCAGTTTAATTTTATAAATGAAGTCAATGAAACTGTCTCCAGTGCTCATCAGACAATCATAGATATACGTGAACTTAAAAAACAAATGCAAGGCTATAAGCAGATAGCAAGCGACCAAACAAGTATCGTAACAGAAATAGATCGCATCGATTCTCTATTGACTGGAGTCGAAACCACACTATATCAAACCAAAAATGAAAGTCGTCAAGATCCATTGAATTTTCCAATACAGTTAACCAATAAATTGGCACACTTAAATTCGTTGACAGGCTTAAGTGATTTTAAACCTACATCTCAAGCGACAAGTCTTAAAAAAGAATTAGAAGATAAAATCTGGGCTGAAATAAATACGTATCAGCAAATAATTGAAAAAGATATTCCTAGTTTAAATCAGATGATCAAACTGAGTCAGATTGATGCGATAAAGGTGCCTAGCACTGTGGATAAGCCTTGATGTTTAAGTGTCAATTCGTTGTAGGCTTGCAGCTACAGCAAAAAGCTGCAGGCATGAGGTCAGACATGTTAGTCTTTAAAATAAGGCAGTTGTAGGCTTCCAGCCACAGCGAGATAAATCATGGAAAGTAGAATTGAAGAATTAGCTAATGAAATCAGAGGGTGCAGGATTTGTGCGAAACACCTTGTAGATGGAATCAATCCTGTAGTAGAATTCCAAGCAGACTCCAAAATTTTGTTGATTGGTCAGGCACCTGGAAAAGCTGTGCACTTGAGCAGTAAGGCTTGGGCTGATAAAAGCGGTGAACGATTGAGACAGTGGCTTGCTGTTTCAGAAGAACAATTTTACGACACGAAGAATTTTGCAATTGTGCCAATGGGGTTTTGTTATCCAGGTAAAGGTAAAACGGGAGACTTACCTCCTCGTAAAGAATGTGCACCGGAGTGGCACCCCAAGCTTTTTGACACACTAAAACAAGTGAAATTAAAATTATTGGTAGGCTCTTATGCGCAAAACTATTATTTGGATTCCAATCATTCAACGCTGACTGATCGTGTCAAAGACTTTCATGAGTACTTACCAGAATACTTTCCACTACCCCACCCATCACCAAGAAACAATATCTGGATGAAAAAGAATGAATGGTTTACACGCGATGTATTGCCCACACTCCAAGAAAAGATTGGACTGATATTGCGTGAATAACACAGTCAAGAAGACCTAATGCCTATGTTGGTTTACTTAATCAAAAAAATACATCGAGTATAAGACTAAAAAAGTGGTTTACAGTTAGCTAATAATTCCAAACCACTTTTTTCAGTATAATCCTACTGCCCATTCAAACAATCGAAAGACTCCTCAAAAACGTTGGTCACATTTCCTTGAGCATCACGGGATATAAAAGCAGATTCAATAAAACCATTAATGTTCAACTCGACAACTTCACAAAGCTGTGATTGAAAATCAGAATCAGTCAATGTTTGTAATCGAATACTTTTTATAGTTGCTTCTTGAATAACCATACTGGTTTCTAAGAAAAACACGTTATTACTTCCCTGTTTGTAGACATACATTTCCATATCGGTAAGGGACCCTACTTCAAAATTGAGTCTTTTTAAAATAGGACTTGTTCTATCGAAGGGCTTTGTCAAGCTAAAACTGATGTTATCACAAGACGAAGGTCCTCCAGGAAATTGAATAAACTCATAACCATAAAATTGTATCTCCGTATTGTCTAATTCAGGTAGAGAGATATTGTGTGCTGCTGGTGCTTCAGGGATTCTTATAAAAAATCTACGCGGATCTCTAGGCATACCATTGTGTACGAAATTAGCAGTAGATGATTGCTGTATTGTATTTGCCAATGATGACCATTCAACATCGCCACTGCCATTAGTTGTTAAAACTTGACGAGGTGATCCATCAGAAATTGGTAGTTGATAACCTGTGGTACTTGGATTATTAATTTTCAACGCGCCATTAATTCTAGCATCACCAACAACTTCAAGCTGGTCATTTTGTTGCGCCGCCAGATTTAATGCAACTAATAATAAAGAAATGGAAAATAGATTTTGTAATTGGAAATTGATTCTCATGTTATTAATTTTTGATTTAATGAATATGGCTATATATAACAAAATGAAAATAGTTTGACCGTTTCTTACTTGATCTTTTATCTGTTCTCATCGTTGAACATACTCGTGGATACCTGCATTCAGTGCGTTTTTCGTCTTGACAACAGACAAAACTTCTACGTAATAAATCAGTCAAACTATTCTCCTTTTAGTATAAATACGCCTTTTTTAAGTGATAGGCAACTCTTTTGTAGTTTGCGGACAGTGTTAATCGTGTTATTTTTAGTCACGTTGTATTTAGAATACTGTCCTAAAAGTGTGTTTAATACCAGAATTATATTAAACTAAAACTTGGTCTGCTATTGATGTATCTTTCTTGTATTTTGGTGGCAATGTTTTGAGCAAACACATGTATAAGCCTACTTGACAGACAGGTTTGAATATACTTTAGATACAGAAGTCTTATGAAGGTGGTTAATCTGTCTTTTTAATGGCAATCGGAACAGGTATGTCAGAACATATAAACGTCATGAGTAGACGTTATTTTTTAGTCAGGATCTTCTTGTAATCGTTTATAGCTCCTCCTGGGAAAGCTTCACTTTCTAGTATTTCAATACGGCTACGGAATTCCAATTTATCTAAGCTAAACCCTGTCGAACTACCTTTAGGTAAAATATTTATTTGGATGGCTATCCTGCCTCTTTCGTCATACCATGTATAATCATAGCCTTGTCCGTCTGCTGGCTCTCCACCATTTTCTTTATAGTAATCAACAAACTCCCAAACTTTTCTTTTCTCTCCTATCGCTTGGGCGTATGTTTTCACCATGGTGTTGAGTTTATTCGCATCTATACCCTCCTTTGAGTCAAATTCAGAGTAGATGACTTTATCTCTATTTGTGCGGAGTGTTTTGATGATTAAGTCTGCGTATTCATTAGCATTACTGACATCTTCAAAAGCCAGATCTTTAATTTTTGAAGTTTTGCTTGTTGCTGAATCTCCACATGAGATAAACATTAGACTAGCCACAAGTATATATAAGGTATATTTCATATTTTTCTTTAAAGGCGGCAAAGATGCATACTTTTTTTGATTATGCAAATTCCCTATTCGGATGTAAAACAGCTATTTAAGGCTCGTAGTTTAGTAAGCTCTTCAAGTAACAGTTTTTTAACTAAAAAGGCAGGGCTAAAAAACCCTGCCTTATAAAACCTTAATCGAAAGAACTTAGCTGATGTCCTAATTTAATAGAATCATACGCCTAGTTGTTTTCTCATTTGGAGTGATCAGCTCATAGTAAATCAATCCATTTGAGTTAATGTCATCATTATAGACATGTACACTATTTAAACCTGACAGACCATTTCGCTCAATTGTATGCAACAATTGACCAGAAACTGAGTAAAAATTTAATTCGTATTTCATTTCCATAGGGAGCATGAAGCCAATTTCAGTAGACTCGCTCCACGGATTTGGTGTATTTTGATACAGAACAATATCATTGTCTGAAGCCATAACTTTGCCTCCTAAGTCGTAGACATTTTCAGTGCTGTATAGTTGCGCAGAAACAACGGAGGAATTCATCGATACATCAGCATTTAGATTACCGTTATGCTCAAAGCTTAAGCTAAATAAGACGTCGTCTGGTAAGACGCCAATACCACCTACTTTATCATAACTGAAAGTAATGATTCCTTCGTCTATCAATTGCACACCTATATGTTGTTCATCTATGTCCAGTAGATTACCTTCTATGCCACCAAATGTAAGTCGAGAAGCATCAAAGTGTAATGTAAATTGAAATCCTTCAATATCAGTAAACTGGGCAACACTAAAATCGTACTTCAATTCTGAACCGTTAACGATCGGCAGCATATCAAATTCCATATCGACGTTTGATGTTCTTGTTTCGGCAGAAACATGTACCATTGGATCAGCAGATAAGTTTACGTCACCCATCTTAACCCCGATAAAGTCTATAAACATATTTTGCTCCAATGAAGCTATGTCATATGTCTCTGGGTAATTCTCCGCATATGGATTAGCAGGGTCAAGGAATTGATGTACTGCACCAATCATTTGCCAAGATGGCGCGTTGTCAAATCCATCTTGAAGTCCCAGAATCACTCTCCTCAATTCCAGCAAATCGAGTGCGGATAATGAACCAGATGCATTGACATCAGCTGCGATCAACTTGTACGGTGAATCTAGACTTTGGATACCCAAAATGTGTTTTTGTATCAATATAATATCCAGTGTACTTACACCATTATTATAAGTATCTTCTTTTGTAGGAGTTAGCGTATATGACCCTCCAATTGGCATGGATGGGAATGCATACAAGCCAAATTCTTCTGTCATTGACAGTTGAGTTTCTTCTTCACCAATAAGAGAGATCGAGCTATTCTCTATACCTCTGTTGTCCTCAGTGAAAATTCTTCCACCGACATTGAGTGCACTTGAACTAGCGAATGGACACAACTCACCAGTAATCGTTTGAATCACAAAACAAGGCTCTCTAAACATCGTATCTAATGTACCATCGTTATCAAAGTCTGCTACATCAAAGGTAAACATGGTTACTTGTATATCTGTACCAACTGCACTACCCGGATTTATATCTGCACAAGTAAATGTCCGTACGTTATCATTAGGATCATTTGAGAATGCAGCTATTATTGTTTGATTGGATCCGTCACACTGATTACCACCAGTAACACAAACGATATCTGAAGCTAAGAATGTCGCTGTCCCATCTGTACCGATAGGCATGACTATCTTTTTGCACTCAAATGTTGCTGGGGCACCGCCTGTTGCGACAATGGTTATATTAAACACATCTGTCAATACATTATCACAATTTGCATTTGAGTCTTCTGCTGTTAATGTAATTTCATAAGCACCTACCTCTATAGGTCCTGATAATAGAAAATCGGTGATGTTATCAGTGGTCCCTAAATTCTGTAGCGTAAATCCAGGAATAGGAGGCCCATCTGTCACAGCAAATGTCACATCAAGGTTACCTGGATTACAATAGTCTATTTGGAATGGAATATTAACCATTGTCTCACACTCGTCATTAGAATCTCTACTGACATCTTCAATCATCTGTTCTAAACTTGGTGGATTTATTGGACAACTTGCATTTAAATCTATTGTACACTCATCAGTATTTCCTGATGCATCAACTGCAAAAACAGTAATAGACGTTGCTCCAATCAGTGGTTCACCTGCAGCAGGTACTTGATATATGCGTGGTCCAGTACCATTTTCTAAGCCAGGCATTAAATCATCACAATTATCAGTGACTTCGACTCCTCCAAGAACATTTGGTACTTGACCTACACATTGTGCATTTAAAGTCACTTCTTCTGTAGCATCACATACAAGATTAGGATCTCTTTGATCAACTAGTGTCAACACAAATGAACATGAGAATACCTCTCCATCTGCAGCTGTAGCTTGGATGGTTATTGTATTGTCCCCTGTTCCTGAAACAGTATTACCTGAAGGTGACATTTGAGTCAAAGACCCAAGCATACTTACACAATTATCGATAAGTCTAACATCATCAAGATAATCAGGAACAAAACTCCCGCAATTTGGACCGAGATTTAGACTTTGATTATCTGGACAGAGTATATTGGGTTCACGATCATCTTCTACAATAATGATAACTTCGCAAGTATTTGGATTCATTTGTCCATCACTTGTTATTGTATATACTACCGTATTCGTACCAACATTCAATACTACTCCATCTATCGAACCACCCGTACCATTGTTCACAGTTGTGGCACCCGATATCGTATATGAAATCGTCACCCCACAATTGCCTACACCACCACTATCAAAGGTAGTATCAGCTATAAATGTACATGTCATTGTATCTACATTCACTGTAAATGGACTCATAGTCGGACAATCGAAAGTTGGAATTACTCCGTCATTAACCACTATATTAACCGTACACATGGAATCTAGACCACCTCCATCTGTCACTGTGACATTTACGGCAACAGTGTCATTAAGATTCTCGCACGACAACATGGGTGGGTCAAAATCTATCATTGGATCACTGCAAATATCAGTTGGCATAGTTGTAAAAATACTTGGCAATAACATTGCTTCAGACAGTGTAATAGATCCATCTTGCAAATCAATCATGATATCATTTGTGACACACTCAAAATTTGGAGGTGTTGTATCTGTAACTGTCACAGTAGTCTGACATACATCGGTATTTCCACATTCATTAGTAGCGGTATATGTGATAATGGTCTCACCAAGATCAAATCTCATATTGGGAATATTTGCACCAAAAGCAGGTCGAAGATCATTTGTGATAACCAAATTAGTTTGGCAATTATCTGCTGCTTCTGCTGGAACTAAATTAACACGTGTTCCACAATTTCTATTAGCAGTATTATTTAGGGTTGCTTCCACTGTTACATCATCAGGACATGTTAAATTCGGATTTTCGTCATTTCGAACAGTAATCAATTGATCAAACTCTTCAACTACAGGACAGCCACAATCTGTCGTCACTATCCATCTTCTTCGGATAACACGACACCCATTTGCATCATCTGCCAATTGTACATCTTCAAACTCAATAGAGTTATCAGGATCATTACAACAAGTCGCATCTATAGTAGGCGCATCAATTCCAAATCCACTTAAGTCAGCTGGCAATGCCCTTCCAGCAAGACATATTGTATCTAAATCAGCAGTCTCTACCATAGGAGGAATGATGCAATCTTGTAATGCAGGACATATTCCTTTAGGATCTGTCAACGTTATTGTCGAGACGCACATGTCTGAGTTACCAAATTCATCAGTGAAGAATATCGTTACTTCTTGAGGGCATCTCAAATCAGCACAAGTAAAACATCTTTCTACATCTGTGGTATCTGCTGAAAAACTAAAGACAACTGGCAATCCACATGGGTGTAATTTATCAGCATCGCTTGGAACAAACCATGCTGCTTGAGCACACTGATAGACAAATAAATCTTCATCATCAATCATGCCATCTTTATCACAATCAATATCCTCTTCTGACGCCACTAATACCATATTATTATTAATCGGTGATGTTGGCGGTTCTGGAAAACAATGAAGTGGTGTTGTAAGTGCTTGGCATGCTGCAACTGGATCTACACAGTTGACCACGTCAAATGTATGTGTGTTTGACGATACATTATTGCATCCATCGACTGCCTCCACAATCACTTTATGGGTACCCACTGGGAGATCTCCTAAGCTAATTCTATTGCCAGTTAACAGACCGATATCTTCAAAACTCCCATTGCACTCAAGGTCTAAGAAATAAGTGACTTCTAGATTAGGTCGACTAGTGCAATCATCATCTACACTAATAACTATATCAAAATCTTCACTTGGACACATGAAATTTGGACCAAATTCATTACAAATTTCAGTCGGTGCTGTTGTAAACGTAATTGTCGGTGGTACACTATTTGAGATTACGATTGATTGATCATGCGTATACAAGGTATCAATACCATCAGGATCACAAGCATCAACAATCGTCCATGTTCTGACTACTTTAAAACACGTATTAGGGCCTGCACCTGGCACTTCAAAAACAACATCTTCGAAGCTTATGCCTAAATCTGAACAGACTCTGTTGTCTGTAAATTGCGGTACATATTCATCTGGAAAATCTGTAGGGTCAAGTAATGCTAAATCTTCAAAACACATGAGATCATTGTTATCTATTCCTAATGCTGGACCATCTTCTGGCAAATTAATGTCTAAGGGATCAATAGGCGTTTCTAATGAATCTAGAGGTACTGCTCGCACATAAATGATTTGCGAACAAGTATCCGTACCTGTACCGCTTTCTATTTGAAAATTTCTTGTAATGAAACCTGTATTACATGCTGAGATCTCTCGCTCAGCGTCAAGTTCTGTAATTCTAGCAGGACATGCATCTATAGATGTCGGCTCTCCAAAAACAGATAAGTCCATACCAGTTGTATAGTC
>CALLFA010000249.1 GCA_937997635.1 uncultured Saprospiraceae bacterium
GATAACCAATGCTATAATTAAGATGGAGGTAGGTCCTCCGTAGACGCTGTACAGGCAGAGTTTACAAATCGCCTTAAGGTGCTGGGGAAGTGATTTTCTGGTATTGAGCGTTAAGGAAAAGGCTTGGTGATACAAGTCAGATAAGATTAGAAGAGATGAATGCAAATGAACCACTGATGAAATATCGAGAAAACGCACATTCTGTCGAAACTGCAATAAGCTTGTGTTTGCAGGAATGGAGCATAACGGACGACCTGATTTACTGGTTATGCGGCAGACGGTATAAAGGTGGCATGAATTCTAATTAGGCTTAATTATGGAACAGGGGAAGTCAACAGGAAATGAAAAAGGAAAAGCACAAGAAGGGAAAACACCTTTGAGGCAGAATACTGATGTTTCTGTTGATGGCGGATTCAACCGTAGTAGTGCTGAAGACTCTGTAATGGATTCTGAGCGAAGGGTTGAAATTATACAGTTGGACTTGGCTTTAACAACTTCTGTCAAAGGAAGAAGGACTAAGGGAGTTACAACAAAAGGAATACCTGTGACCAGATCTATGGTCTGGCACGCCTACAAGAAAGTCCGAAAGAATAAAGGAAGTGGAGGAGTGGATGGTAAGACATTAAAGTATTACTCTGGGAATTTAGAAAACAACCTTTATAAATTATGGAACCGACTTAGCTCAGGGAGTTATTTTCCAAAAGCGGTAAAACAAGTAGAGATACCCAAAGGAGATGGAAAGAAAAGAAAGTTGGGCATACCAACAATCGATGATCGAATCGCCCAACAAGTAATCAAAGATTATTTGGAGGCTAGATTTGAGAAAACTTTCCATGAAAATTCCTATGGTTATCGCCCTTTAAAGAGTGCGCATCAAGCTATCGAAGAAGTACGCAAGAACGTACGAAAACGAAGCTGGGTAATCGACATGGACATAAAGGGTTTCTTTGACGAAGTGTCACATGAGTTGTTAGTGAAAGCACTAAAGAAGCATGTGTCAGAAAGTTGGGTTATGATGTACATCGAAAGATGGTTAGAATCACCGATTAAGACAGAGTCAAAAGAACTAGTTTATCGTGAAGGGAAAGGAACACCCCAAGGAGGAGTAATAAGTCCCTTGTTAGCAAATTTGTTTTTGCATTATGTATTTGATAAGTGGTTAGAATACAAGTATCCCCATTTGAATTTTGTAAGATATGCAGATGATATAATCGTGCATTGTAGTACTAAGGAAGAATCGGAAGAAGTATTGGAATCAATCAAAGGTCGCATGGCAGAATGTCAATTGCGATTACATGAGGATAAGACAAAGATTGTGCATTGTAAGAAATACAAGATGCGATCAGCTAGCAAGAAGGTGAAGTTTGACTTTCTGGGTTTTAGTTTTCAACCACGAACATGCGCCACACGAGATGGAGCCATGTTTCTAGGTTATGACTGTGCAATAAGTCAGTCGAGTAAGAATAAGATAATATCGGATATTAAATCAACAAAGTTTCAAAGATGGAGTAATAGGAGTATTAATGACATTGCAGAATTCTTCAATGCGAAGATACGGGGATGGATTAACTACTATGGCAAGTTTGGGAAACGCAAGTTGTATTCGGTATTTCGAATTTTTGAATTGCGACTGATTCAGTGGGCGAGAAGACGGTATAAGCGATTGAATAATTCCTATATTAAAGCGAGTAGATGGTTTAATAGATTCAAGAAGAATAATGTTAAACTGTTCGCACACTGGGAAAGGGGATTTATTAATTGCTAACCTTGTATAATAAGAGCCGTATGATGGGAGACTATCACGTACGGTTCTGTGAGAGGTTTAGGGTGAAACTCCCTTTACCTACTTGACTAAGTTGACCACCGATTTGATGAGTACAACTTGGAAGAAAACCAAGCTCCAACAATCATTTCGAAAAGACTCAAGGGAAGGGTAATTAAAAGGATGTTCCAACTTGATAATCCCATATTGGCTGTTGCTACCCAAAAAATAACAAAGACTGCAAACCAAACAATAATACCGGAAACCCAAATTGCTTTCCTGTTATTACCAAAAGACTTCGCATAAATCCAAAATACAAAGACCAGAATAGCCGTCAACAAAGTATCCCAAAGGCCCCAAATTGAAAAAATACCTAAATCCATCTCAGCAATACCTGATCTATTTTGGAAAAAAGATTTAACTCTTGGCATTACGAGAAGAAAGTAACGGAGCACTTCAGAGATATTAATCCAATTACTTACAATCAATGTAATGATTGCATATTGCTTAAAATTGAATTTTTGATTTATCATTTACTAATCGATTAAAATTGTTTCTTTAATAGTCTTCAATATTACTTCAGGAGTAGGTAAGTTCGGAACTGAACGATAAATTGCAATGGATTTTTCTAATTCGCTGATCTGTTTGACCAATTCAATACTTCTATTTGTAAATGGTGCAAATCGCAAATTCTTTGGATTTATAACATCTTGATTAATTAAGAAGTCGATTTTTTTATTGCACCTACAAGGATTTTTCGGATTTGTTAAACCACATTTGTCTTTCAGGAAATTCCTTATCTTCTTTCTTGACCTTGATAGTTTTTGCCTAAACGAAGCTGAACCAATATTAAGAATTTCAGCACCTTCAATGCTATTAAACTCTAATATCTCGGCAAGAATGTATACCAATCGATCCTCTGGATTCAGACACAGCAATAAACCTTGAGTACAACTAACTTTGACTTCCTCTTCTAATAAGGATAATTCACCTAAATTAGCAGTATAATTGACTACTTCAGAATGTCCTGAATCTATAAGCTTAGCGTAGTCATCAAAAGGCATAGCAAACTCAAGCGACTTTTTACCTTTATAGTTTATCAAATAATTTGTTGCAACACGGTATACCCAAGTCGTGAATTTACTTTGGTTCTCAAAAGTGCTTAAATGTGTTACTACTCGAATCAAAATTTCTTGAGTAGCATCTTTAGCATCTTCAGGATACAGCAACATCTTAAGTGATAAATTGTAAATTAAATCCTTGATTTCTATCACAACCAGCTCTAAAGATTCACGATCACCAGAATTTGCTTTTTCAACTAGTATATTTAGATTCTTACCCATATTCTTTAAATTAGACAGTTGAAAGATATGAAGTGTGACAAAAAGAATGAAAAACCTGTGGCTAACATGACCTAGATGACGCCATATTCTTTTGTCGGTTTTTAAGTAGAGTAGAGGACAAGCATTAGCAGTTATTTTCTTATTATCTTTAGTGGTGAGCATTAGCAAGAAGACGGCGCATAGGAAAACTCGTTAGAAGCAATCCAGATTTAGCCTTGTTCTATATTTGATCGTTAGTAGGTAACTATTAAGATTAGATTTTACTTAAATTAAAAACGATTGACAACTATTTATGAT
>CALLFA010000250.1 GCA_937997635.1 uncultured Saprospiraceae bacterium
TTAAATATTTTTCATGTTCTCTGGATTCCTCTCTTGTTGAAAATTCCCGAGTATAGATTAAGATAAAGGGTCTATAAGCTTTGGTCGTTTTATTATAACCCTTGTTATGACGAACAAGTCTTTTCTCGAGATCTGATGTCATTCCAACATAAATATAATTTCTGTTAATGGATTGTAAAGCGTAGACTGTATACATCGTGTAAAGTAGTGTTGTTGTTTTCCTAAAAAACAAAGCCCCACTAATGTGAGGCTTTGTAAGTACCCGGAGCCGGAATCGAACCGGCACGGCCGCAATGGCCACTGGATTTTAAGTCCAGCGTGTCTACCAGTTCCACCACCCGGGCAACTGGTTATGTCGTTACAACGAAGAAAAAAGGGTTATTCAGTCACAAAAAGATAAAATGCTTATATGCTTTTCATCTTCCTGACCAAATAACCCATTCAACCAAGCATAAGAGCGGATGATGAGACTCGAACTCACGGCCCCAACCTTGGCAAGGTTGTGCTCTACCAACTGAGCTACATCCGCTTGAAATGTGTGCTATTACTTAACTTTTGTACATCTATTCCGTTTACAATTGAATATCTATACTAGAATTTTACACACGTAAATAAAGAACATTTGCCCTTAGGCTCCGCAAATATATAAGAATCTCAAAAATCTACAACGATTTTCTATCGTTTAGTAGACAAGTTTTACAATTGTGTCAACAATATTCATGTAATTTCATTTACATTTATACCTTCGACTGTTATGAACTCCAAACAATACATACCATCAATATTCACTTTGGCAAATATTTGCTGTGGATTTATGGCTATTGCAGTAGCAGATATCTTCATTGGCACTGCTTTTTTGCTCGTTGGTATTCTTTTGGATTTTGTTGATGGGTTCCTGGCTAGAAAGCTCAATGCTGTTTCTCAGGTTGGAAAAGAGCTCGATTCGCTTGCAGATATGATTAGTTTTGGCCTTGCTCCTGCTTATCTCTATCTTTTAATCGCACCTTCAGATAGCTGGATTTTTTGGTTTGCTCCCATGATGTTTTTGATTGGTGCTGCTTTGCGACTCGCTAAATTCAACACTTTACCGGCCAAATCTTATTTTATTGGACTCCCTACCCCATTCGCAACCTTATTCTTGCTGGGTATTTTTATAGGTATCCAATACGACAAAACGTTTTATGTCAATTCTCTTGCGATTCCAATTGTTTACAATACCATTCCTTTTGTACTCATGGTACTCATGCTTTCCAATGTCAAGATGTTTTCATTGAAATCTATTGATCGAGGTCTATCGAAAAATAGACTGCCAGTGATTTGTATCTGCCTATTTTTACTACTTCTATTCGTAGACTTTAGGATAGCTTGTTCTTCTATAGTTGTTATCTATGTATTGCTTTCACTTCTGAGACGGAATTCTATTGAAAAATCCGAAACTCAAGAACACTTATAGAATAGGTTTAGGACCAGTTCCCTCATAATAGCAATCAGACATCCCGTCGTTCAAACTCTCTTTCGTAACTTTAGCATAATAGAGCTTATAACTCCATATTCATATGATTGCGCTACAATTCGGAGACGGTAATTTTTTAAGAGGATTTGTTGATTGGATGATTCATGAAATGAATGAAGTCGTGCCGAACTTTAACTGCGAATTGATTGTGTTAAAAGCTAGAAAAGGAACTGGACTTTTACCTGAATATGAAGCAAGAAATTACAGATACATCGTGCACACCAAAGGATTTGTCAATGGTGAAATACATCGTTCCAAGTCAGAGGTTAAATCGATTGAGGAAGCCTTTTCTCCTTATTTAGAATACGAAAGATTCATGTTGCTTGCTGAGCTTGAAGACTTGAAACTCATATTCTCCAACACAACTGAAGCAGGCATTTACTTCGATGATAAAGAAAGAATGACCGATGCCCCAGCCATTAGCTACATCGGCAAACTCACTCAATTTCTTTATGAACGATATCAGCATTTCAATGGAGACAAATCAAAAGGCATCATCATCGTACCATGTGAATTATTAAAGTCAAATGGCGATTTACAAAAAACGACTATACTAAATTACATAGCCTTGTGGAACTTGCCTCAAGGATTTACTAATTGGGTTCAGGAATCATGCACATTTTGCAATACGCTGGTCGATCGTATCATCACATCTACAAATGATGTTAACAATCCTTTAGATGTGCAAGCAGAGCCCTACCATTTGTTTGTAATCGAAGATTATGGAGTACTCAGAGGCATGCTTCCAAGTGAAGACGCAAAGCTCAATATCATTTTTGCAGACGACCTCGAATATTATCGAAAGCGGAAAGTCCGGATTTTAAATGGCGGTCACACCTCCATGGTAGCTGTTGGTTACTTGGCAGGATTTGACACTGTACAAGCCTGTTTGGACTCTCCGCTGATGTCCACTTTTATCGAACGTTTGATCCATGATGAAATTTGCCCTTCCGTCAATTTCCCTGGAAATGAAGCTAAGCAATATGCAGACGACGTATTAGACAGATTTAGAAACCCTTTTTTGAATCACAAGCTTTTAAGTATTTCATTGAATTCTATTTCCAAACTCAACGTTCGCGTTGTCACATCCATTAAGTCATATAACCAATTACTTGGAAAATTGCCTCAGCGACTTTGTTTCGCATTTGCTTCAATGATCATTTTTTATGCGGGTAAAAAAGGGAATGAGACTATTCCACTTGCTGACACACAGCAAGTCAAAGATTTTTTTTCCACCCTCTACATACAGACACCTTTATTACCAGAAAACAGCAAATCAATCACCCAGCAAGTTTTATCTAACACGCAATTTTGGGAAGAAGATTTAAACGCTATTACTGGATTTACCGATGCTATTTCTACTCATATTTCTAACATACTTACGTTAGGAATGAAGGAGAGTATTGAGGCGTTGGAGATTTGAAATGACAAGGCAATCAAATACTTGAGCATGTTTTGATAATATATTTTAAAAAAAATATAGGTGTTTATACTAATATAGAAAAAACTAGGTTATTAGAATACAAAAAGTCATTCATTAAAAAACTGTTAATTATAAGACAAAAGCTACACTAATTTCGTTTTTCATAAAACTTAACTTAAAACATTAAAAGATCATGAACAAACTATTTTTTGTCTTATTCGTAGGTAGCTTTATTTCGTTTTTTTCTTGTAGCAATGATATTGTCAGTAGTGAAGTCACCTTTACACAAGCAACGGCCATTTATGGAGATTTAGACGTATTAAGAGCAACGCCTCTTGAAGGGCAAGTCAGAGATATAAGTGATCCTGGCAAGGTCTATCTCTCTGAAAATATCATTTTAATTGGAGAAGAAAATCAAGGTATTCATGTATTCGACAACTCTGATCCAGAAAACCCTCGAGCTGTCTCATTCATACAAATTCCGCAAAACAAAGAATTCTATGTCGATGGCAACTTTATCTATGCAGAAAGTGCTTACGATATGCTTAAAATTGACATAAGCAATATTGACAATCCAAGATTAGAAGGCCGAATTGAACATGCTTTTGGTCTTGGCATAAATAACAACGAAGGACGATCTTTGATTGGTTTCGAATTCGAAGAAGTGACAGAGATATTAACTTCAGAAGACGCTTTATGGAATATAATTTCTCCAAACGATGTAGTTTATTTTGATTATCGGCGCCAATTGATTCCAGCATCTGCAGTCCCATCATCATTTGCAGGCAATAGTTCTAATGCAATAGGCACAGTTAATCGGATTGCAAAAGCTAAAGATCATATTTACATCATTAGCAATCAGCAGTTGACAACCATTAGCGACGCTTCTGATTTTAGCTTGATTTCAAACAGGGATATTGGTTGGGCTATGGAGACTATTTATCCTTTAGAAAATAATCTCTTTATTGGCTCTCAAAACAATATGCAGATTTTGGATATAAATCATCCTGCTCAGCCAATAGAGCAAGGCTGGTTTCTTCATGCAACGGCTTGCGATCCAGTATTACCAGTTGATGAAATAGCTTATGTAACCTTGCGATCAGATCCAGAAACAAACTGTACAGGTGATATAAGTGCACTGTTAGTTGTCAACACATCAAATATTCAGTCGCCAAGACAAGTGCAAGAAATTGAAATGATTTCACCTTTTGGAATGACCTTAATCGGTGATAAACTCTATGTTGGCGAAGGTGCCAATGGTCTGAAAGTATTCGATGCAACTCAAAGAGACTTTTTGACAGAAATAAGCTTCGATACAAACATCCAAGCATATGACATTATTGCTCATCCAACAAACAACTCTCTCATACTGGTAGCAGGACCTGATGGTTACGGACAGTATGAAGTAGATGCAGATACTGACAGTTATTCATTGGTCAGTTGGATCTCGAATTAATCAAGACTCTATATAACTATTTGCATAACGCATGCAATTTAAAAGCACAATGTATATTGCCTGCTGGTAATGACCTTTGGTTATTTCGAAACTACTGCCTAGGAGAAAAATGAGAAGCGTTTTTGCTGGCAGGCATTTTTTAAATCTATCTACAGACGTGAAAATGAAAATTAAATTATACCCAAAGGAGAATGGTTTTATTGATTTATTACGTAGAAGTGTTGTCTGTTGTCAAGACGAAAAACGCAGTGAATTAAGGTATTCACGAGTATTTTCAACGATGAGAACAGATAAAAAATCAAGTAAGAAACGATCAAACTATTTTCATTTTGGTACAATACATATAATTTGCTTATTGATCTTTTGCGCTCAATTTGCATACACACAAAATAAAAGCGAAACGCCTACTGTGTTACACATGCAAGATGGCTCCATCTATAAAGGAGAAATCATTTCTGAAGACGCCTTTGAAATTGTGTTAAAGACAGAGTCTGTTGGTGAAATTATAATCCCAGCTTTTTTAGTTAAGCATCGCAACGCAAATGGGATTGCCCCTGTAAGCAACAATGCGAAATATCACAAAACCACTGGCAACTTTTTAACAGTTGACTTTAGCTTCAATATCGATAGAAACAGTTTGTTTCAATTTAATGTCATATACGGCAAGCGACTTTCACCTAAATATAATGTTGGAGTTGGTGTCGCATTTTCTGAATTTACATCGGATTTTCTTTTTCGTGGTCAACAACTATTTCAACCGTATGTGTATGGCCAATACTATTGGAATGACAAAAACTGGCGCTTATTTACAGATGTAAAATTGGGATATGGGATAGATGTAACTGGAACTCAAGATTTTGGTATTCAAACGCAAGACTCCTCAGGAGGTGTTTATGCCAACCCTGGAATAGGTGTCGAAATTGCAAATAGAAAAAATATGAAATGGTCGATCAAATTATCTCAGCAAATTCAAAAGTCTAATCGCACAGGTAATTTTCAAGATAATTTTCAGAACCCTATATTCATAACTTCGAATACATGGTATAACAGAACTACTTTGAGTACTGGTGTAAATTTCTAGATAAATAACTTGGAAACAGAATCCAAAACGTGTTTTATCTCTAAGGACAGACAGTAAACTAATTACTGAATTTTGCATTTAGCTACACAGCGAGGGACGATGTCCCCCGCTTTTGATCATACCCCTTTGGGGTATTAATACAGCCTAAACAGACCAAAACGCGTCGTTTATGTCACAGTTAGTGGTATAAAGCCAATTAAATCCATATTCATTTACATTTCATTAAACTTTTTGACTGTTATATAGTCTTATCTTTGTCGACTGATATAACTATATGAAAAAGCTATTCGTACTTTTAATCCTTTCATTCATAAGCCAATTTCAATTACAAGCACAAAGACAAGGTGGAAGGCCTGGCGGGCGTGCTGGTGGCGGTGCTCCATCAATAAAACTTATTGGGAAAATCTTGGACCAAAGTACTAGCAAAGGACTAGAGTTTGCAACCATTTCTGTGTTCAGCAAACGCGATTCGTCCTTAGTTACAGGTGGGCTCACAGACATAAATGGAGCATTCGAACTGGATGTAAGGCCTGGCCCGATGTACGCTGTTTTTGAATTCATCTCATACAGCTCATTGACACAGGACATCGCATTTGATCGCGATGCCATTCGGTCTGGTAATCGAAAGATTGACATGGGAATCATTAACATGAGTGTCAATAGTACTCAACTTGATGAAGTAGAAATTACTGCCGAAAAAAGTGAAGTGCAATTTTCATTAGATAAGCGAATATTTAACGTTGGTAAAGATTTGGCAAATCGTGGAGGAAGTGCAGAAGACATCTTAGATAATGTCCCATCAGTTACCGTAGATATAGAAGGCAATGTCAGTCTTAGAGGAAGTGAAGGTGTCCGAATATTGGTTGATGGCAGACCCTCTACCCTAGTTGGTGGTTCTACTGGAAGTGGTTTGAAGAACATTCCTGCCAACTTAATTGAGACCGTTGAAGTCATCACAAATCCATCTGCACGCTATGAAGCCTCTGGGATGGCTGGCATCATCAATATCGTCCTAAAGAAAAATAATAACAGCGGGTTTAATGGCTCATTTGATGCTTCGGTCGGTTATCCCGAACGAGAAGGTTTAGGCGCTAATGTCAATTACAGAAAGAATAAACTGAATTGGTTTGCAAATTACAGCATCAGAAATCGGACAGGTCCAGGTGGTGGTTTTACTTTCCAAGAAAGAACGATAGGTGATTTTGTTGAAGTCTTGGATTCTGAAAGGAATATGGACCGTGGTGGTTTATCGAACAGTATTCGCTTAGGAGCTGATTATTTCCTGACTGACAAAGATCAGCTTACGGGCTCATTCACATATAGAATATCTGATGACGTCAATTTTGCTTCCATAAGTTATGATTCTTTATTAAGAAGAGTTGGCAATATAGACACACAATTTTTGAGCAACACAATACGAACTGATGATGAAAATGAAGACGAAAGCAGTTTAGAATATAACATCAACTACAGAAAAGAATTCTCATCTAAAAATCATACGCTCAATGCGATGATCCAATATGAAGACAATATCGAAACAGAATCTTCTTTGTTTGACGAACAATTCACACCCGCAGGAGAAAATACAACGCCTAGTCTAGTTCAGCGAAGCAATAACCAAGAGTCAAATTCAACATGGTTATTTCAAGTAGATTTTTCTAGACCATTAGGAAAGGATCAGAAATACGAATTGGGATATCGCACGAGTCTTAGAGATATAACAAATGATTACTTGGTCGAAGAACAAACCGATGGAGACATTTATGAAGTACTGTTATTCAATGGTCAATTATTTGATAATGACTTTCGATATGATGAAAACATCCATGCACTATATGCGACTTATGGAAACAAAAACGGCAAATTCAGTTATCAGGCCGGTCTAAGAGGTGAATATTCAAATGTCACAACCATAGAAACCAATCAAAACAAGGTCAACGCAAGAGATTATCTTGATCTTTTCCCTAGCCTTCATTTGAATTTTCAAGCCAATGAATCAAGAGCTTATCAACTGAGCTACAGCAGGCGAATAGACAGACCGCGATTTTGGTTCTTGAATCCATTCTTTACGTTAAGTGATCGTATCAATACTTTTGGCGGCAACCCAGATCTAGATCCTGAGTATACCGATTCGTATGAGTTGGGGACCATTCGCTACTGGGAGAACTTCTCCTTAAATACAAGTTTATTTTACAGACATACAGAAGACAACATACAACGCTTTTTGGTTTTGAATGACAATGGGACGACGACACGCAGACCAGAAAACATTGGTACAGCGGATGATTATGGTCTTGATATCAATGCCTCTTACTCTGGATTAAAGTGGTTACGCCTTGATGCAAATGGCAATTTCTTCAGAGCGACTAGTAGTGGCAGCTTTGAAGAATTCTCTTTTGATGTGGATAATTTTACTTGGTTTGGTCGACTGACTGCTCGGATCTCATTTTGGGATTCTGATGTACAAATTCGAAGTAATTATAGAGGTGGGAGACAAACTGCGCAAGGGTCAACGCGTGGCCTAGGGTCAATTGATCTTGGCTGGAGTAAGGATTTCTTAAATGACAATCTTACAGTGACATTATCTGTTCGTGATTTATTCAATTCCAGGAAACGAAACAGTTTAGTAGAATTTGAAAATTTCTTCCAGCAGAGTGAATTCCAATGGAGAGCCAGATCAACGACATTGTCTTTTAGCTATCGCATTAATCAGAAAAAGAAAAGGCAAAGAGGTGGCCGAGGTGGTGGTGGCTTAGAAGGTGGTGATGGTGGTGAATTTTAAAACGCCTAGCATAAGCACATCTTGTTTAACTTCCCAAAAAATCCAACTCGTTCAATTATGAAGGTTTTTAGTTATTGTCCGATTATTCTCTTGAGCTTATGTCTGCTGTCTTGCAACAGTAGTCAGATTTCAACCAATGCTCCTGAGTTCCAAAACAATGCTCAAAAGATCGTGTATGGCATGATGCAAACCGTTGGAGACTACAACAAACTTGCTGCTAAAAAAGACGTTGTCTACACCTATACGTACCAAACTCCAGATGGAAAAAAAGATGTGTCTACTGAAAAGTACATTTTTGATGGTGAGTTGTCCTATGGCAAATACAATCCACACCAACGAACATTTGCAGATCTCGAGGGCACAATTGAGCAAGGATATGACGGACATCAGTATTGGCTAAAACACAATGGCAAAGTGTTGAATGATGCGGATCGATTGAAACGTGTTGCTTTTAATCGACCGACTAATTTTTATTGGTTTGCTATGTGGCAAAAATTAATGGATCCAAATTTGACTTATGAGTACATTAATGAAGCGACAGTGGATGGAAGCAAATACGACATCATTAAAGTGTCATTCAAGTCAATGGATGGAAAACCCAAGGATATCTATCAACTCTACATTAATAAAGCGACATCTTTAGTAGATCAATTTTTATTCACTGTTGCTGATTTTGGTGTAATGGACGAGCCATTCCTGATGAAAGTGACACATGAAAACGTAGATGGCATTCTAATTCCAACAAAACGCATGTATAAGAAGTCAACGTGGGATGGCAACGTATCGGACGATCCTTGGATTACCGTAAATTGGACTAACATTAAGTTTGACAACAAACTCAGTCCATCAGATTTTTCTAAATAAAAGCCATATACAGCCGTATAATAGTACCCTAATCACTACCAAAATAAGAATGCCAAATAGTTAGGTGACTTACATTTTCTGCAAAAGAGCTATATTGATTGATCAATTGACACACGGATGATAAAATTAGCATTGCATTGGCAGATATTGATAGGGATGGTACTCGGAATCGCATTTGGATTTCTTGTAGCAGGTACTGACTGGGGACCAGACTTTGTCAGGGATTGGATTAAGCCAATTGGAACAATATTCATCAACCTTTTAAAATTGATCGCTATACCATTGATCATTGCTTCCTTGCTCAAAGGCATTTCAGATTTGAAAGACATTTCAAAATTTTCAGCCATTGGTGGACGAACCATTCTCATATACATCTGCACCACTGTCATCGCCGTGAGCATCGGTTTACTCGTTGTCAACATCATTCAACCTGGAGATAGTGTTTCTCAAGAGACGCTTGCCGAATTAACTAATGCCTATTCAGAAGAAGGTTCGATGAGAGTCGAAAAAGCCCTTAGTCAAAAAACAAAAGGCCCATTGCAGTTTATTGTAGATATGGTCCCTCAAAATATATTTGGTGCAGCATCAAATAATGGCAACATGCTTCAAGTCATTTTCTTCACCATTTTCTTTGGCATCGCATTATTGCTTATTGACCCTGAAAAAAGTGCTCCTGTTAAAGCATTCTTTGACGGCTTCAATGACATTATCTTGAAGATGGTTGACTTGATCATGATCATAGCGCCATATGCCGTATTTGCTTTACTTGCTTCCTTAATCATTGACACGCAAAATCCAGACTTGTTCAAAGCACTGAGCTATTATGCTTTGTCAGTAGTGATTGGCTTGATCTGCATGATTGGTTTTTATTTACTGGTAATGGCATTTTACGTTAAGAAATCTCCATTGTGGTTTATTAAAGGAATAAGTCCAGCACAGTTACTCGCTTTCTCTACGAGCTCCAGTGCAGCTACTCTACCAGTGACTATGGAAAGAGTGGAAGAACATTTGGGAGTGGAGAAAGAAGTCACCAGTTTTGTCTGCCCAGTTGGCGCAACAATAAATATGGATGGCACCAGTTTATATCAAGCAATTGCAGCTGTATTTATCGCGCAAGCTTTAGCATTCGACTTGACCTTTGCAGATCAGCTTACGATCATTATGACAGCTACATTGGCGTCTATCGGATCAGCTGCTGTGCCTGGCGCCGGTATGATTATGCTTGTGATTGTGTTGGAAGCGATTGGATTGCCTGCAGAAAAATTAGCCATTGGACTGGCTCTGATTTTTGCTGTGGACAGACCTTTGGATATGTGCCGTACGGTAGTGAATGTCACAGGTGATGCAACAGTGGCCATGATCGTCGGTAAAAGTGTGGGCAAACTGGGAGACCCAAATGTGAAAAATTGGGATGACAACTACGAGATGGTTAAGTAAATTAAGCGTAATTATATTTTTTAAAATTAAGTTCTATAGTTTAAAGTCATGATTTTAGGAATTGGATCTAGAGTAAAACACCAAGCATATGGAGATGGTGTTGTTATTGAAGTTGATGTCGCGGCCTACAAGGTTGTGTTTATGTTATACGGAATGAAACTGGTCGGTAAGGATTATGAAAGCTGGGAAATCATTGAAGCCATTGAGCACCAAGAGAGTGTCAGCTTTGATGCAGCAGAGCAATCACTCATTAAAATCCTAACTCATTTTTCTGACATCACACAAGAGATAGAATTGGGTGATAAATGGATTGATGGCAATATGATATTAAAGCCAGCAGATGAAAGTTTGAAATCAAAAGAAATACCAATTGATACCTTCTTTCACAAAATAGTCATGGTACGAGATAGGCTACGAGTCATGGAACAACGCATCAACAGCAGCAAATTGACAGATGAAGAAAAGGTAAATCTGCAGCAATACATCACACGGATTTATGGCAGTTTAACCACGTTCAATGTCTTGTTTAAATACAAAGACGATCATTTTAAAGGAGATAAGAAATAACGAATATCCATGATTCGAATCATTTATTACGTACTGGTAAGCAGTGTACTCTTCAGCGTTATCGGCTGTGTGGAAGCGGAGTCAGAATTCTCAAAGTTAGCCCCAGGCGTTTGGCGAGGCACACTGACACTTGAGGATACGCCAGTCTTTAGAGAGGAAGATGATGAATCGCCAATCATCAAAGATCAAGTGTTGTTGCCTTTCAATTTTGAAGTTATCTACCCTACTCAAGATTCATTTTACATTGTATTGCATAATGGCGAAGAACGCATTACAGTTACTGACATACAATACGGCACTGACAGAGCAATGGCAAAGGATACGGTATTAATAAATTTTCCAGTCTTCGACACCTATCTGAAAGCCATTTTTGTGGAAAATGTCATGGAAGGAGAATGGGTGGTTAACTACAGAGAAAAATATTCCATACCCTTTGTGGCTTATCACGGACAAGGACATCGTTATGAATATGATGGGACCGCTCCTTCGGAAAATTTGACTGGCAACTGGAAAAGTACATTTGAAATTAATACACCAGACGCTTATCCAGCGATTGGCGAATTTGAGCAGAAAAATGAAAAATTGTATGGCACCTTCAGAACAGAAACAGGAGATTATCGGTTCCTTGAAGGTATTGTAAGAGAAAATAAATTCTCCATGAGCTGCTTTGATGGCGCCCATGCTTTTTTATTTGATGGTAAAATCATGGAAGACAAATCCTTACTAGGCACTTTCTACTCTGGCACTCATTACAAAGTCTTGTTTGAATCTGAGAAAGATGAAAACTATACGATTGAAAGTCCATTTTCAATTACGAAAGACTTGTCTCCTGGTGAGCCCCTCTCCTTTTCATTCCCTAATACAGCAGGCGAAAAAGTAAGTTTAAATGACGAAGCATATGCTGGCAAGCCCAAAATCATTCAGATTATGGGGACTTGGTGTCCCAACTGTAAAGACGAAACTGTTTTTCTCATGGACTATCTTGCTGACTCTACTAAGCCCGACATCGACATCATCACCATCTGTTTTGAACGATACCGAGAAGAAGATAAATCCTTAGCAGCCATCGAGCGATTCAAAACTAACTTTGCTATTCCTTACGAGGTGTTGTATGGTGGATTTCACGATAAAGCAGAAGCTTCCAAACAGATACCTCAAATAAGTAAAATAGTTTCTTATCCAACTTTATTATTCTTAGATAAAGAAAATAAAATCAGACGGATACACACAGGATTTAATGGGCCGGCGACGAGTGGGTTTGATGCTTTCAAAACTGAGTTTGATGAGATTGTGCGTAGCTTGCTATAATCTGTAGACTAAAAAT
>CALLFA010000251.1 GCA_937997635.1 uncultured Saprospiraceae bacterium
TCATTTCCAGTATCTGATTCATCCATTGTGGTGTTACCCGCGGGGCTAGTACCTGAAGCCACAGCTTGGTTTTCTACAATGCCGTTATCAATATCTTCTTGAGTAAGTGCATATGTGGCAGAAGAAGTAGCTTCTTCACCAGGACTAAGCATAGTTGGCATTGGTGTGGATGGCATTGGTAATGCACCAGTACCAGAAAATAAACCAGCCGATTCAGTTAGTGTAATAGCTGATAGGGTGGTATTACCACAATTGATGATTGTATATGAATAGGTGACAATATCACCTGGTGTGGCAATGCCATCAGCTCCTGTATTAAGATCAGACACTTTGATGACTTCTATGCAAGGATTCTCACCGATAGGTGTATTGGTCGGATCATCAGGCCCACCAGTTTCATTGACATCTTCAGGATTGGAAGTGTCGGATAAATCATCGACGCTGTTTCCATCAGGATCACTAGAAGTTGTAATTGCTTGATTGTCTACGAATCCGGCGTCGATGTCCATTTGCGTGATTGCATATGTAGAAGTCAATGTTGCAGATTCATTTGGAGCGAGGACGGCTTGCGGTGTAGTTGGAACAGGGAGTGTACCTGTACCCGTAAATAGAGTTGCGTCTTCAGTTAAAGTAACATTTGACAAGGTTACATTTCCACAATTAGTAAGCACATACGTATAGGTGATGATGTCTCCTGGATTGGCAATACCATTTGGTCCGAGGTCGAGTAATGAACCTTTGGCTAATGCTATACATGGATCTTGATCTAGAGGTGTATTTGTGGGGTCATCAGGGCCTCCTGTTTCATTGATGTCACCTGGATTTTGAGTATCAGATAAGTCAGTCACTGGATCACCCGAAGGGTCTTGAGCTTCAGTTATTGCTTGATTGTCAATCGAACCTGCATCCAAGTCTGCTTGTGTAATTTCATAGCTTGCACTAGTGGTTGTAGATTCTCCAGGGTTAAGTGTTGTGGTAAGGAGTGGGTTAGGAACAGGCAATGTTCCAGTACCCGTAAACAAACTAGCATCTTCAGTGATGGAAACATTAGTTAAAGTTACATTTCCACAATTACTAAGTTCGTAGAAATAGGTCAACATATCACCAGCAGTCAATACTCCATCTACCCCTAAATTGACAGTTGATGATTTAGTCAATTCGATACAAGACACGTTTCCAATAGGTGTATTTGTTGGATCGTTTGGTCCTCCTGTTTCATTGACGTCATTGATATTTCCAGTATCTGATAAATCTTCGACATCATTGCCATCTGGATCAAAACCATTTATTGTTGCTTGGTTGTCAATAAAACCAGCATTAATATCTTCTAATGTAATGTTGTATTGAGCTTGAATAGTAGTCGTTTCTGATGGGTCTAAGTCAGTATTTACTGGCAGAACAGGAAGAGGCAAGTTACCAGTACCTGTAAAAGTAGCTGCATTTTCTCCTATTGTAATATCTGTAACTGTCACGTCACCGCAGTTAATTATTTCATATGTATAAGTAATTATATCTCCAGGAGTTGCAATATTGTCGGTGCCAATATCAAGAGAAGATGATTTGATAAGTTCCAAACATGGGTCACAAGTTTCTCCAATAGTTACTTCACAAACTAGTTCGCATCTATTGCTGTCTGTAATCGTAACTGTATGTAATCCAGATGTCAAGCTAGTTGCGGTTGGTGTTGTTTCACCATTATCCCAGATGTATTGGTAAGGTGCAAAACCACCAACCACTGAAACGGTTCCTATTCCATTTGCTATTGAACAAATAGCGTTTCTATCATTCGTTGGAGTACAAATGAGTTCGTCCGGTTCTGTAAGTAAAATGCCCAAATCAATAATACATCCATTTGCATCTGAAACAGTCACATTATATTGTCCTGGTGCAAGATTTTGTTGGTCTTCAGTGGAGACTCCATTACTCCATATAAAGACATATGGTTCTATACCTCCTGTTACTTGTAAGTCAACAGTGCCATCTGCAAAGCCGAAACAACTAATGTCTCCGCCGTCTATTGCAGCTGAAAGAATAGAGGGCTCCTTCACTTCAACGGAGATCGTTTCTGTGCATAAAGCTTCGTCAGTCACAATTATTTGGTAATCACCTGCTTGGAGATTTGTAGCTATATTTGTTGTACTTACGGATGGGGTCCATTCATACGAAATTGAACCAAGTCCTCCAATAACACTAAGCTCAATTTGACCTGTTGGTTCTCCTCTACAAGTCACATCTATCACGTTTGTATTGGTGGAAAAGTCTTGACATACAAGTGGCTGAACAGTACAACTAGTTATTGTTTCACAGCCATTTGCATCAGTAACTGTTGCAAAGTAAGTAGCAGGGCTTAGATTTTCTATAGGGTTTGTTGTTTCACCATTCGACCATTCAAAAGTAAGTGGTTCTGTGCCTCCAGATAAAGACAATGTCAAAGAGCCATCGCTACTTCCGATAGTTGATACATTTACAGATACACAATTGGTTGCGATAAGGTTATCCGGCTCATCAATGACTAAGGTTAATTCTTCCTCACAGCCTATGGCATTTGTGGCTATGACCTTATAAACCCCAGCTGCTAAATTTGTTTGTGATTGTCCTGTTCCAAAAGGAATGCCATTGAATTCCCAGACAAAAGAAATTGGTGTTGCGGAAGAAGTTGCATTTACAGAAGCACGACCATCGGCATCTCCATTGCAAGTTACATTGACAATCTCTTCGGCATTTAATACAAGATCGCAAGTCAATGGACAAACAATAAAACTTTCTGTGGTGCCACATCCTCCATTCACATCAACAACATTGATGTCGTATTGACCATCACAGAGATTGGTCCAATTGGGTCCTGGCTCATTTGGTGGAACGGCATTACCAAATTCATCAGTAACTGTTATGTTAAAATTACCCGATCCTCCTGTTACGGCATACGATAATACGGCATCACATCCTTGCGGGAAAGTCATTTCGCAACCAACTTGTAAGTCTAGTGCAATGAAAAGAGGTTCATTAATGGCGAACTCTTGCAGAATTGTACAGCCATTTTGATCGATGACCAATACTGTATAATTACCAGCTGCTAAATTCGAACGATTTCTGGTAGATGTCCCATCATTCCAAATGAATGTGTATGCAGGAACTCCTCCAGAAACGGATAGATTGATTGCACCAGTATTTTCACCAGCACATTCGACATCTTGGGTAGTACCAGTAAGTTGAAGTGCAGGTGGTTCCGATAATAGAAATGTTTCTTCTAGTGAACACCCATTATTGTCTGTTATTGTAATCTCATAATTACCTGCTGGAATGTTTTGTCTGTCTTCTGTTGTTGCACCATCATTCCACAAGTAAGTATATGGCATTGTACCACCTGTAACAGTTAAATTGATTTCACCAGTAGCTTCATTATTACAAGCTATATCTAGAGTTGTGGATGTAAATTCTAGTAAAGGTGGTTCATTGATGATTACTTGTTGACTTATATCACAGCCATTTGCATCTGTAACAGTTAACGTATAAGTGCCGGCAGGGATATTCATCAAATCTTCCGTATTCTGGCCTGTACTCCAGGAGAAGGAATAGGGTAGTGTGCCACCTGAGATACTCGCATCAATACTTCCAGTTGCATCGCCATTACAAAGAATATCAATTTG
>CALLFA010000252.1 GCA_937997635.1 uncultured Saprospiraceae bacterium
CAGTTGCCTATTTGATCTGTACAATGAATTCGCTAACTTTAAAGAGCAGAGAACTATAAGATCGATTTCCAGTTTCTCTTCCCTGTTGGTAAAACACCAGGTTTAAAACGTTTTATTCAAATATCAATCTATGCCTTCTAAAGACGATGAGGTGTGCATCAAGGTGCTTGATGAATGTCTCAATTTACTTGCTACTGAGCAACAATGGAGTCCCAAAGCTGAATTTGGAGAGCCTTGCGATTTTGATGGGGATCGCTATACGTTTGGTTGTGCTCTAGAGAAAGCACAACTCATGCATCGCGGGGAAAAAGTAAATCGCAGTCAGGAAATGCGCACCATTAGACGTAAGATATATCAACACTTTTTTTGGCGTGCGGGCATTCATCCTGTCACCTATTTCAGCAGACATAGAAAGACAACTCACGACGATATCCTGTTTATTTTGAACGAGGCTAGGAAAAAATTTACGGATTAATTATGTGTAAACGAACATATCCCGACGATTGGACGAGCCGTAAGCTTCAGGCACAGTCTACAAAGCAAAAGAAAGAAAAAGCGTATGAATTGGAATTGATAGAATTTGATTTTTCTCAAAAGGAGGGCTCGGTTTTACTTATGGTGCCTGGCTATTTTCAAAATGCCTTTGTCTTTGACTTGATGCCTGAACATGATGTCTCTATCGCAAGACACATTGCCAAAACATTTGGACTGCACATCTATGTGTTGCATCCCAATGGCATCGGCGGTTCCGATTACATTCGTAAAAGTGATCTCGACGATATTGCCATCGATGACATACACGCCGCTATCGAAGTGCTCAAAGCAAGCCATGACAAACCTCTCTACGTCATGGGGCACTCCAATGGATCAATCACCTTACAAACGTATATGGCTGGTCTGTCTAGAGAGGATAACGGCAATACATTCAATCCACTACTGGCAAGTCAACGCCAAGAAAATATCGACGGCATGATCCTTTTTGCGGGTAACGTATGCATGACAGATGACGACGAAAATTCAGAATTAAAAAAGACATCCAAATTTGGTACTCGAATCACCTTTTTCTTAAAAACACTCGGTTGGATAAATGCCTGTCTGTTGACAAAGGTGGTTTCTCCAACAAAAATATGGGGTCGACTATCTGTTGCATTTTGGAAGCTGTGGAAATTTTTATACCACATCGAAAATGTTACTAAGGAGGCGAAAAAGGAATTGTACAATCGGACACTTGACGGTACTTCTGCAGCTACCTTAATTCAGTATAGTCATGGCGTGCTGGGTGGATGTATCCAGACAACTGCAGGTGTAAATTATTTCGAGGGGTTAAAACATATTCACATTCCGACAGTCCAAGTGACATTCGGGCTAGACCCATTGGCAGTACCTGGACCGACTAAGCGAGACAATTTTGACAGAATAGGAAGTCATCGCAAACAGTTTTTCGCCTTTGACAATCAAGGCCACGAAGACTTTATGATGGTCAAAGAATACCATGAGTTTGTCAACGAACCTTTTGAATTTTTAATTAATCAGACATGAAACAATTACTCCTGTATGCTGCACTTTGTTGTTTGTTGACTTCTTGTAAAAGTTTGCGGAATTCACTGGAACGAACCAGCGACACTGCCAATGCATCAATGACCACATTGGTCGGACAATTGGAAGAAATGAAGGGAGAACTCATGCCCATTGACTCTGTAATCCGCAATACCCTTATCACAAGCATCAACTCGCTCAATGAGGATGAAAATTTTGAGCAGATAGATAGCCTCAGTGCGAAATTCACCAGAAGTTTAATCAAGAATCTTGACAAATTGGGTCTAGACAAGCGCATGACGGACATAACGAACTCTGTCAAAGAATCTTTATTAAATGAAAACACTCAGGAAGAACTTAAATCCTTAGTGTCTGCTGTCTTGAATGAAGCAACAGGCGACCTAGATGAACGAATTAATGACATTCTCAACAACATCAATACTGATAAACTTACCTACCGCTTGTTGGCAGCCAGAAACAAAATGTTGTCAGAGGGTTTATCTGATTCACTAAGCAGTACGTTAAATCAGGTCATTGCAAATTTGGACTTTGCGATAGTTCGCCAAAAACTATTGACGGAACTGAACAAGGAAGAGGTCAAAGAAACAATAAGAAGTATAGCAAGATCACCTTTGGAAGAAGTGGAGGTAACAGGCATGGGGTTTTTAGACACCACTAGGAAATATGCTGGTAGATTATTGCTTGGTGTTTTAGGTGTGGCTGCGGGAATTATCTTTTTGGTTTACAAATTCAGAAGAAAAAATCACCGCGATATATCAGTGCTATTGATGAAAGAAATTGAAAAAAATGCAAACAGTACTGAAATAAAGGCTCTTAAAAAACAAATACGCGATGCTGCGATCCAGCAAAATTTGGAAAAAGACATTCAACAGACACTAAAAGAAGTAAACATTAATTAGACACAAATTCAAACACAATGAGAACTCAAGTAAAGAAAGCAACAAAACCTTTTGAAAATGTACATAAGAACTATAAACTCAAACACAGCCATATAGCAAAACTTAAAAATGCCTCTGGGCTCAGTGGAGATAAGGCATACAAAGACACCACAAAGGAAATAAAACACCTAATTGACATTGCAATGAAAAGCAAGGTCAAACTCAGACCCTTTGGTAGCAAATGGTCCTTGTCCCAAGCGCCCTACGGTAAGGACATTATGGTAGAATACAGTGAGTTAAAACACAAGCGCTTTTTGACAAATGCTGAAGTAAACGGGACGACCAAAAAAAATCAATATCTCTTTGCGCAAAGCGGTAATTTGATCGAAGACTTAAATCTGTTTTGCGAAAAAAAGGGACGCTCCCTACAAACATCTGGAGCAAGTAATGGCCAAACAATTGCTGGAGCCATCGGCACAGGTGTTCATGGGTCTGCCATACATATTGGTGCTATTCATGATACTGTTGTGGGATTGCACATCGTTACGGATAAGGACGCGTCTGTGTATTTACAAGCAAAATCCAATCGAAAAGCTACGGACGCCTTTGCTAAAAAGATTGGTGCTGATAAGGTGATCAATGACGATAAATTATTTCACAGCGCATTAGTGAGCCTTGGCGCTTTTGGATTTGTTCATGGTGTGGTCATAGAAACAGTCCCTTTGTTTTTGATTAAAAATTATGTGACAACAATTTCAAAGAAAGATGCTTTTTCTTTATCAAAGTCCTTAAATTTTAAACAAGCGACCTTCCAGATTCCTGGAGAAACGAGGACGCCGTATCATTTCAAATTATACTTCAATCAATACGACATTGATGGTGATAACGGTATAAAAGCAGAAATCATGTATGCGTATGGACCAGACAGAGGTTTTTTCAGAAACTTGTTGGATTATCTTAAAGACATTCCAAAACTGGCGGGCAAATTTACTGATGCTGCAAATTGCACCATCCCAGCTCTAGCGAAAGCATTTGCAAAATTTGGCCTCCCTAAGAATGGTCTTGAAGTCGGTCACTTGAATGATATTTTTGCAAGGACTAAAACAAGAGGCAGCACATTTTCAACAGCATTTTCAGTACCAGCTAAAGATTCTGTCAAAGTACTCGAATTATTAATAGCAGAAATCAAACGAAGCAAAAAGAATGTACCTTCTTTATTCTCATTTCGATTTGTGAAAAAAAGCAGGGCTACTCTGGCATTTACGAAGCACAAAATGAATTGCATCATTGGATTAGATGGCTTGCAGTCGAAATCTACAGATGCTTACTTAAAGCTTTTACACAACGTATTGGATAACAGTGGCGTCTCTTATGCATTCCATTGGGGAAAGGTGACGAATATGGATGCTGCTATGGTTGATCGCATGTACGGCAGCGCTAAAACAACGTGGGTTGCACAACGGAATAAGTTGTTATCTACGGAAGCCAAAAAAGTGTTTACAAATGGATACACAGAAAGATTGGGGCTGACTTAGAGATTCATCATTTAATTCTCAACTAACTTCTAAACATCGGCACATGAATATAAAAATCAATGGCACGGCAATACGGACTCCTGACCACCTCAAGGAAAAAAAGGACTCTGGCGTGATTGATAAAGTCATCACATACAAACTAGATTTGGTGCGGGGCGAGTCTACAAAAAGTGAAAAATTGAATTCGTCAAAATATGACTTATCAGAAATTGAATTTGAAGATGGAACCACTTGGATAGGAGATGTCGATGATCTACCAGCATTGTTTGATCCCAATTTGACAAGAGATGGCAATAGTGATGATTTCATTATCCCTAATCAAGTCACTCATTCAAATAGCAGAAGCATTACTGACGTCATTAAGCTGAAGACCATAAGTCTCTTTAAAACAAAGATTGCAAAAAAGACAGCTCTTCAATTAGCTAAGTCCATTGATAAATATAAAATTGCAAGTCCCGGTTTGAAACGGATAGACGATTCGTTTTCTTTTCCTGATTCTGACATTGTAAAAGCAAGTAACTCAGATCCATATCTTTTATTTATTCATGGCACCCTTTCCAGCACAACAGGAAGTTTTCAAGACTTGTTTGACTCTGTAGACACCTGGCCATCATTACAAAAACAATATGGCCAACGAATCCTTGCACTTGAACACCACACCTTAAGTATGAGTCCTTTGGAAAATGCCAAAGAACTCATTGAGCAATTACCAGACGAAGCAAATCTTCATTTAATTACCCATTCAAGAGGAGGCATCATAGGTGACATAATAGCGAAATGTGATTCCAATCATGAGGGCTTTACTCAAATGGATGTTGATCTGTTGTCAGATGCAAATAGGACAAAGGATTTAAAACACATAGAAGACATTAAACAATTAAGAAAAAAGAAATCATTTACGGTAAGTAATTATATCAGAGTAGCATGTCCAGCTGCGGGCACAAGTATTCTGACAGGCAAGATTGATGTATTATTAAATGTATTGAGTAATCTAACCACCTTCGTCGGAAAAACAAGTTTGATAGCAGGTGAAATAGGTGATTTGATTGTGCAAATATTGAAGCAAAAATCTGATCCCAATGTGATCCCTGGATTAGAAGCCATGATACCAGGTACAGCCTTTCAAAATATGATGAATAATCATATCATTCAATTAGATAGCCCTCTATCTATTGTTTATTCTAATTCAAGTCTTCGGGGTGGTGTCCTGAAGAGTCTTGCTTATTTGCTTTCAAGATTAACGTTTGGAAGGGATAATGATTTCGTTGTTGACTTGAATTCTATGTTTTATGGTGTACCAAGGAAAAAACCAATTAGAGGATTGGAGGTGATTAACAAAAAGGTGTGCCACATGAATTACTTTTCGATGGATGATTTACGTTCATCCCTCCTGAGTGAATTGTCTCTTGATTATGAGCATTCCAAATTCAAGGAAAAGAGCATGTCAGATGCTGACCGAGGAATCGGAGGTCTTCCAGGTGGCCGGCTCAAGCAACCAGCAATTACAGGAAAGAAACCAATTGTCATTCTTATTCCGGGAATTATGGGGTCTGTGCTATCGCGCAATAAGGGTGTCATCTGGCTTGACTATCCAGATCTTGCTATGAATGGCATTCAAGAACTGGCATTTTCACAAAATGGAACGAATGGTAAAGTTAAAACAGAAATAAAAGCAACTCACCTTATCGAAAGTAGTTACGCCAAATTGGTTAATCACTTACTTGCAGAAAACTACGAGGTCATGTGCTTTCCTTATGATTGGCGGAAGTCGTTGAAGTCTGAAGGTGATAAATTAAGTTTGGAAATAGCGAAGTTACTCAACAAAGAAGTAGAAATGGAAGGTGGTAAAAAACCATTTGACCTTCCAATAAAAATTCTGGCACATTCGATGGGAGGTCTTTTAGTCAGAGATTTGATGATCAGACACAGCGATGTTTACAATCAGTTAAGCAAAAGACCAGGATATAAATGTGTGATGCTTGGTACACCATGGCGCGGGTCGTATATGATTATGCAATTTCTAACAGGACAAGGAAAGCGATTCCAATCCTTGAACAAACTCACTTTTTTAGAAAGCAAAGAAAAATTGTTATCTACAGTATCTCAATTTCCAGGCGTGATTGATTTGCTGCCGATCGATCCAACTATTGATTCTCATGAATTTGGAAAAGAAAAATGGTGGAAAGAACAAAAAGCGAAATCAAAAGAAGCAGTGTGGTCTACGCCTCCTCCACAAGCATTAAGCGAATGGAGTAGTTACACCAAAGAAGCAAAAAAGGTAAAACTTGACAGAGAAAATGTATACTACATAGCAGGTAAAGCTGATCACACCGTTGATAATTTTAAAATTCCACGAAAAGGAGGCATTCAATATAGGGGTACGCCAAAAGGTGATGGTAGTGTCACATGGGATTCTGGAATTCCAAAAGAACTGCAAAGTTCGAACGGAGAGCAAAGGTCTAATCCAAATGTCTACTATGTTGATGTGGTTCATGGTGAACTTGCCAATGATGTGTCTCTTTTTACAGGGATTGTTGATCTCATGAGATTTGGAAAAGTAATTAATAAAAAGGAATTCAGTAAAGCACCTTTGCCTGTTGTATCCCTAAGAAGCAATCTACCAATTCCGGAAACACCTATTGTACCAAATAATACGGAAGACTTATGGAGTGTTTTATTAGGTGGAGAAGTAAATGTGGATTCGCAATCAGTGGAAGATGATCGTGAGATTAGCATACGATTTACTTGTGCAGATCTAAAGGAATCAATGTACCCTGTAATGGTAGGTCATCAAAATGGAACCAATTTAAAAGGTTCCGAAAAGGCTGCAAATGACCAAATGGGAAATAAGCTTGAATATCTCCTGCAATTGGGCCTTTATCCAAATGCTCATGGAATGTGTGAAGTGTTGTTGACAAATAAACAAACATTCAAAGGTGTTATAGCAATAGGTACAGGTCCAAAAGAAATTCAAACAGGCTTTACTCTGGTAAGAGCTGTGGAGAAAGCAATATTGAAGTATGTGTATACAGTTGATGAAAGTATCTATGCCACTCAATTAATCACAAACAATCAATTAAAAATATCTTCTGTATTGATCAGTTCTTACTACGGAGGACTGTCTGTCGAAGAATCTCTCCAATCCATACTCAAAGGAATAAATCGTGCCAATCAATTATTACGTGAAAACGAAAAGGAACTTTGGGTAAGTGAGGTTGAGTTTATAGAGATTTATGAAGACAGATGTGATCAAGCTTTATTGAAGATGATAAAAGTTCAAAATCAGGAATCATTAGATTTCAAAGTCAACATTGTGAAAAAGGTAGTGCAGAAAGATGGGGCTAGACTGAGCTTACCAACTGACCACGACGATGACTGGTACAAACGATATTCCATAGAAGCAAATGAAGTTGGCAAGGATGAAGCAGATCTGTTGCAAGGCCTGACCTTTAAAGCTTCAGGAGGATTGGCAAGTGAAAACATCGTGCAAGACTATTCCAATCGCCACGTGATTGAGTCGTTGATAAAGGGTATACCAGAACAGCAGTGGAATCCAGAATTGTCTAAAGCCTTGTTTGAGTTACTTATACCAAATGATTTTAAAACAAATTTTAAACGGCATTCTAATATTTTATTGGTTGTCGACAAAGAGACAGCAAAGTTTCCTTGGGAAATGCTAGCTGCCGATTTGAATGAAACAGAACCCATTGCAGTGAATGCCTCGATCATCAGGCAATTTTCATCAGAAGATGCGTTGGTTAATCCGACACACATTAATTCCAATACCGCATTTATTATTGGAAATCCAGATACACAAGGAAAACTGCATGATCTTCCATCTGCAAAAATGGAAACTGACACAGTGAATAAATTACTAGTCAATAGTGGGTACACTTGTTTTTATCAAGACGCTAAGGATATGTCTGCAAAGGATTATATCATCAAATTGATGGCACATGAATATAAAATCATTCACATATCGGCTCATGGCATTTATGATGGTAAAAATCAATTTTCTAAAATCATGCTTGGTCCAGAAGACAGTGATGTTTTGACGCCAGCCGATTTATGTAAAATGTCGTATACCCCTGAATTGGCTTTTATCAATTGCTGTCATCTTGGAACAATTGAAGGTGGAAAAAAAGAATTGGTTAAAGACAGATATAAAATTGCAGCAAGCATAGGTGAAGAGTTATTGAATAAAGGCTATAGGGCTGTCATAGTTGCAGGCTGGGCTATTCACGATGACGCTGCTAGGGTTTTTGCTGAGGAGTTTTACACAAGATTTTTAAGAGGTGTCGAATTTGGTAGAGCAGTAATGGAAGCAAGAAAAATCTGTTACCAGAAATATAAAACATCCAATACATGGGGCGCATACCATTGCTACGGTGATCCAGAATATAGACTTGTCACCAAATTGGGAAGCAGCTCTGGCAATGGCAAATTTTATGTCAAGCAAGAAATTAAAATTGCACTAAGGAAATTTAAAAATTCGATAAAAGGAAAACGTAGGAAAGAAAAAGACTGGGTCATAGAATTGGAAGAAATATCAAAAAGGATTCAAGAATCAAATTTTGCACACGATCCTGATATTCAGGAACTAGAAGCAGAGGCCTATGAGTCAATCAATGAATGGGACAGAGCCATTAATTTATACAGTGCATTATTTGAAGGTGAGAAAACAAATTATACGTTTAAATGCTATGAGCGTTTTTTAAACATTAGTGTTAGAAACGAATATAAAAAAGGAAGAGATGAAAGCAATAAAACAAAACACATTAAAAATATTGAAACTTGTATCAAGCGATTAACCAACTTAATTGAAGCTGGAAATACTGCTGAGCGACAAAATTTAATAGGGAGTGCCTATAAGCGCTTGTTTATACTTAAGCCTAATAAGACCAATCTAAAACAAGTCATTAAACATTTTGGAAACGGCTTATCTATGACTGGAGTTGATGGCAACTATTATTATCCATTAATTCAATTGTTAAAAGCTAGCTATTTTCTGAATGGAAAGAAATTACAAGATAAACATATATTCAAAGCATTCAGTTCTGGCGACAAGCATAGGGATCTCATGGATGCTTTAAACGATGAACTAAATTCGATACGAAATTCCAATTCTTTTTGGGATGAAATTGCTATGGTCAATTTGCATCAATACGATTTGCTGACAGGGCATCAAAAAGATGTTAAGTCAAATTTTAAACGCATGAAACAAATTTTTGGCGACGCTTGGGACATAGGTGGCACATTTAAGGAAAAATCAACTGAAATAGAGCATGTTGATTTCTTGATTACTGGAATGAAATTCTTGAATACGAGTAAAAGTGATGAACGCCTTAGGTCATTATATAAGTTCAAAGAATTTTTAGACGCTCAAGAATAGAAATAAATAATTAATTAAATAACAGAAGTTTTAGGCGCGGTTAGTTCTGTTTAAAAATGAACTGACAAGCGCAATAACTAGTCCTAGTATTAATATAATCAAAAACAGGAGATAGAAGGAATCCTTTGAAGTCCACCAAAAGTAAAATGTGAGCATGGTAAAAAATGTTCGAGCAAACATGCTGTAACGCAAATACTTATAATCCTTGTTTGCTATTTGATTAGCCACCATTCCACCTAATCCAATCATGACACAACCACAAAAGCGGAAAAAGTTAGTGTCAATGCAACTGAGATCAGAGTTGATCCAATGCAAAAAATTATTGGGAATGAGGACAAATACGATACCTAGAATTAATAAATAGCCTGACAAATAGGCTAGTGAAATTATTTTATCATTCATATGAGTAAACGATTAATGGTTACTGTATTTTTTGATTCAGCATGTTGTAGTTTGAATTATGGAAATTATGATATGGAAATACTGAAAGTCTACTTAAAATACGCGTAATAATTTGTGTTGACAATTTTAAAGCAAACAATTATAAAAAATCCCTATTTATGGGGGTTACGTATCATTGAAATTCAGCTTAATTTTATATTCATAACATTAATAACGTTTACTTGACTCATGTCCTTAATTGGATGTCAAACAACTTCGATATGTCTAAAGTATTTATTAACTATCGTACAGATGATTCTGCTTCGGAGGCAGGAAGAATTGGTGATTTTCTTATTGACAAATTGGGTAAGAATTTTGTATTTAGGGACAAAGAAAATTTTGAGCCTGGGGATCGATGGAAAAAAGGGCTAATCGAAGCTGGTTCGGAAGCCAAAGTAGTTTTGGCAGTTATTGGACCAAATTGGTTACAGTTAGATGAGAACGGAGAAAGCCGACTTCAAAATGAAGAGGATTGGGTGAGAACGGAGCTTGAGTTGGCGATACAACAGAATAAAACGATTATTCCGATTTTTGTGAATGGAGGTAAATTACCAGACAAAGCTTTGTTGCCTAATTCTCTCCACCAACTTCACAATTTCCATACAATAGAAATCCGGCAAAATGAATGGGCAGATGATATTAAAAAATTGCTGCCAACTGTGCGAAAGCATACGGGATGGTATAGAAGACGAGCACTTTTAGTTGCAAGCATTCTGTTGTTTTGTATCGGAATAGGATTTAGTGTATATAAGAGTGGAATTATTGGTAACCCTCCACATCTAGATGAAGAAACATTGTGTCCATCGTTTAGCGAAGACTCAGATGTTAAAGTATTAATGTTTCCATTCTCAAGAGCCACTGGTGTTGATGATAATACGGAACATGTGATTAAAGCAGAATTGAGCTCTGTATGTCGAAACCATAATATTTCAGCCGAAACGAAAATGGCAAATAGTGAAGATTTTATTTTCGCAGAGGAAGCACAAAAAGAGTGTCCAAATTGCCAGAATGATTTGTACATTACAGGTATTGCGGTTAATGATCACAGTGGGAGTCATTTAGAAACAGCTTTTGGATTTTGCGATCCGACATACCAAGGTTTTGCACTTAATGAAGACTTATTGAATATCGAAATTAAAGATTTTTCTCTTTCGACAGTACTAGCTGATAACCAGATGGAGAGTGCTATGACTGATATTATTCAACTTTACCTCGGCACTTATTTTGCAAAGAATAACCAACCAGAAAAAAGTAATCAAATGCTAAAACCCTTGGTAGACAAAACACCTAACTCTAAGGCCCAAGAGAAGGCATTGAAAATAATTTGGCAGAATGAATACAAGCTAGGCAATAAGGCGGAATGCATTAAGGCCCTTGAAAAATTGGAAAAATTAAATCCTTCAGCTAAAGTGCTTGCTACGAAATCTGTTGTTCAGTTTGAGGAAAAGCAATATGTGGCGTCCATTAAAGGATTTAGTAAAGTTATTCAACAAACAAATAACTCCAAATTAAAAAAGTCGTCGACACTAAAGCGCGGAGATGCTTATGCTAGGACAAAGCAATATCAACAAGCAAAGAGTGATTATCAAAAAGTAGAACAAACTCCAGAAGTAAAGGCTAAGGTAGAAAAAGTGGATACCGAAATTAAATCTAATGAACAGACAATTGAGAGCCTTACTAATAACTATACTGGAATTACTGCAAAAGACAAATTTAAACTTGGCACTGCTCTATTAGAAAATGGAAACAAGGCTAAGGCGGCAGAAACATTCAGGTCTATTGATTTGTCTAAACTCAATGCTACTCAAATAAACAGTATTGATCCGAAGACAGTGGAGATTTTGAAAACAAATGCCACTTATAATGTTATCAAACAAACGGTGGAAAATAAGTCAGTGAAATCAAAGTGATATAGGATTAATGTGATTGCAAAAAATTGGATCTTATGTCAATTGATCGGACAGTATCACGGTAAATCTTTGATTGACCTTGATTCAATTTTATCCTTTAGTTTTGTTTCCATCAATTCACTCTCCTTTTTAAATGCACGTTCCATAACGGCTTTTTCAAAATGTTCTATTAATTCTTCTTTTGATTCATAGTGTACTGGTTTCAATACCCACTTATCGTATTTTTTCCATAAATCTGTAAACATTGAAAATGGGCGTTCATGACTTTGATGGATAATGACAAAAGGAACCATGTAGTTTGGGATCGTCGCTTGTAATTCCAAGGGGCTACTTTTAGGTTCGCTGATGTCAGCAATAACAAATCTTGATAATCCAGCGAGGACCTTAATTGTTTCCGTAAAATCCTTTTCAACAGCTCTTTCGAAATCAAATACAATAGGCAATAGGTTGTATTCGTCTCTTATTTTATCACGGATAGCGTCTAAGATGTCTTTGCGTTCAGGTGTAAATCTGCCCAGAATCAACACAGCTTTTCTGCCAATTGTCGAGATTGCAGAAGATATTTTACTGTTTTCAAGCAGCAGATAAATGAATTGTGCAATGTCCAAGTCATCTACAGTAACTGTATCTCTTCCAGATTCAATTAAAAGATTCTTTTGAATACTATCAGTTTTATTGACATCCCAAGCAGCAATGCCATATACTCTTGTTCCAGTCAAATTTGCTTTGCTCAGATTTGTACCTACCATTCTCGTATTGGACAAATTAGATCCTTTAAAGTTTGTGCCGATAGCAGAAGTGCTTTTAAATGAAGCACCGGTTAAATCAGTATTCGTTATTGTAGCATCATCAAGAATAGCAAAATCAAAATTGCCATTCATTAATCTTGTATCCCTGCCATCTTCACTTTCAGACATGATAACATTACTGAGATCTGCATCTTGAAAATCTGCACCTTTCATCCATACTCCTCGCATAGATGCATGTTTGAAAATAACTGCTCTAAAATCAGCATAACCCAAAATGGCATTGTCAATTGTTGCACCGGAAAGATCAACCACTCTTTTGTGCAATGCTTTGAGATGACCGCCTTTTGTCATGATTGTTCCTGAAGTGGGGTTATGTGGTTCTTCTTTTGTTAAGTAATGTTCCCACTGTCTTTTGGTTTTATATGCTGTCCATTCTGATAATGCTTGTTCTCTATCCGCCGAACGAATTTCAGAGTTGGTTAATTTTTCAAAAGCGATTAAGTCATCCCAATTGCCTTTGAAATTTGGATGCTTACTTTTTAAAGAGTGAATGTCAGTAGTCGGAGACATAGATGATGATATACGTTTAAAGATATTAGAATTGTAACAGATTAAACTCCCTATTTATAGGGATTTTTCACAAATAAAAAACTCAGCTCATTGCAATGTGATGGATTTTGTATATTTTAAATGATATGTTTTTATACCAAACTCAAATCCGTTGGGTATAGTTCTTTTGGCAGATAATATAATATGTTTCAAAAATCATTCATCTATCTACTCTTAACTCTATTTTTAATTGTCTGGACTTCGTGTGCGACAACACCACTATTTGATCAACACAGTTTTGATAAAACAATTGATGCTAAGGTTGAGTCAATTAGTCTGATGAAAAAATCCATTTACTTTTATGAGGATTATAAAGATGTCGCAGAAGAACATTTTAAAGAGTTGCAAAAAATTTATGAATATGATAGTCGGCGGAAGAACAATAACATAACAACTGAAATGTGGAAAGTTCTTCTGAATGAAAATAATAATCTGTATGCAGGATTTATCAAAAGATGGCGCGAAGTCGGTCCGCAAAGACCTGCATTTGTGAATGAAGCAGTTCTACAAGTAGAAGAGGCTTTTGATAAAATATTGGATTACGAAGGTGCTAAGAATAAAGAGGAACAAAACGCTGCAATTATTGCCTTAGGAACATTTCTAAACTCAATTTGATATGGATATCAAGGAATTATTAAAGGATTTAAAAAGTGGCATAATTGAATTGGTCAAAGAAAAATTTGATGTAGAAAGCAAAGAATTAAAAAATGAAATTTCAGGAATTCTCAAGGAATCTAAAGTAAAATTAGAGCGTTGGGCAGGTCTATTACAAGAAGGGAAATTAACAGCTGATGACTTTGAATGGTTGGTCGGTAGCCAACGAGATTTATTAAAATTAGAAACCCTACGAAAGCTTGGAGTCTCTCAAGTAAAACTTGGACACTTTAAGAGCAAGGTGATAAAATATATAGTAGAGACGACAGTTAAATTTGTGTTTTAAATTTTTAAATCAAAATTAATCGAAATAAGAGATTATTTTAATAACAACTTCTTCAAGAAGGAAAACCAAAATGTAGAACCAAGTGACAAAGCAAAACCAGTGAGCAGGTAACCCCAAAAACCATTCTCACTCTTTTTTAACCATCCAATACCTAAACTTTTACTGCTGACAAGAGGTTTTTCACTTTCCTTTAAAACGACGGCATTTAGAATCTTGTCCAAGAAATCTTGATTGGGAATTGAGTCAATACCTGATTCTACAAGTATCTGTGTAATTTTCTGTTGATTCAATTCTATATCCTCTTTTCTCTCTAACAAAAGTGTAGACAATTGAACCTGTTTCATTCTTACAGTATCATCTTCACTCAGGATATTATACATATTGATACTATTAATGTTAAACACAAATGCAAAAATGAATCCGGCAATGCCTAAAAAGATACGAACGTACGCCTTATACCATGTTGCTATTTTTTCCATATAAGCTTCATATAATTTTTCGATTTCGTCTTGAACAAATTGAAGCTTATTTTGACCTTGTGCTTGTGCTTTCTTCAGAATAAATTGAAAAGAATCTCTTAATGAATCAGGTAAAAGTTTCATTAGGTCTTTATCCGTTTCTAGTGGATTTGTGTCATCCTTCAAGGATAACAATACTTCCAATAAAGATTGAGAAAAAATCGACTTATCAATAAATGCTGGATTTCTATAATTGCTATAGGCTTTGACTAAGTTCTTATTATAAAAGCTATCTAATAATTCCTTTCCAAAGAATGCTTTAAGCTTATTTTTTAAGTAATTTCCACGAGTATTCAGTAGTTGCGCAATCCCTTCAACAATAGCGGAGTTCACAATGCTGAATAGGATGTACAACCCAACAAGAGAAATTAATATTTCGAGATATAAATGCATTTGAGTAGTTTATTAAGTAATGCTTGATTATTGGATATGGTCACCCTCTAAGCGGTGCATCCTCCCCATAAACTTCAACCATCACCCGTACAATCGCAGCAACATGATAGTCTATAATTTTCCACCTCCCTTGTCTTGTCAATAAAATTTCCCTCGTCTCACGCTCATTATTGAAAAAGAAATTTTCTGTCAGTATCGCAGACATTCGCGTCCGACGCAATAAGCCTAAATCTCCCCTTAATTTGTAAGGAGTGCCTCCATCTCCTCTGCGAAGCCTGGAGTTTGGAAAAGCTGATTGATATTCTTCTGCAAAAATTGTGGCAATGGATGGACCTAAGGAAGAATTTGGATGGATGAGAAATTCACAACCGTCTCCTGCTCGAGGGCCTTCATTGGTATTGGAATGCACACTGACTAACAAGGCATTGCTTTGGTGATGACTGTTCGCTCGCGTAATTCTAGTACCGATGAGCACATCCTCCAATTCTGGAGAAATGTGTACATACGGAATTTGCATAAAGCTTAGCTCTTGAATGATGCCATTTATGATGGCTCTATTGAGTTCTCCTTCAAAGAGTTGTTTGCCATCCGGGAATTCTTCGGATCGTCGTTCTCGGGTTTGAGGTCGGCCTTTAATAAGTCCGCCGTGACCGTTGTCTAGAATGACTAACATACTTACAGATTTAGTGAATAGATGAATGAATTTGAACTACGTTTAAAGTTAGATTTATAAGTCGTGCTATACAATCCCTATTTATAGGGGTTTTGTCTATAATTTAATATACACTACTAATCCAATGTGTCCAATGTGTCATGACCCATTGGAAGATTTATCCTTCTAACCTTACACTCCCCAACCACCGCTTAGCCTTGTCCAATGCCATCCCCTTACGATCCGCAAAATCTTTCACTTGATCATCCATGATTTTGCCAAGACCAAAATACCTGGCATCAGGATGAGCGATGTACCATCCACTCACACTTGCCGCTGGATACATCGCAAGACTTTCTGTCAGCTTAATGGAAGTATTGGCTTCTGCATCTAGCAGATCAAATAAGAAATTCTTTTGTGTGTGATTTGGGCAAGCAGGATAGCCTGGCGCTGGACGTATGCCTTTATAGTTTTCTTTGATTAAGTCATTGGTGCTTAATTGTTCGTCGCTGGCATAGCCCCACAATTCTTTGCGGACGATCTCATGCATTTTTTCTGCAATTGCTTCAGCGAATCTGTCTGCTAAGGCTTTTAATAAAATAGCGTTGTAATCATCTTGGGCAGCTTCAAAACGTTTGACATGTTCCTCAATGCCTATCCCTGCCGTAACTGCAAAACCTCCAATGTAGTCATTGACATTGGAGTCTTTGGGCGCGATAAAATCACTCAAGCAAAACTGTGGTAGGTTGGCAGCTTTTTTACGTTGCTGTCTTAGGTTATGAATTTTACCTGTTTCATCTTTTCGACCTTCATTGTCAAAAACCAGAATATCATCTCCCACACTATTTGCTGGATACAAGCCGATCACTGCTTTTGCTGTCAACCATTTTTCGGCAATGATTTGATCGAGCATCTCTTGAGCATCTGCAAATAATTTAGTTGCTTCTTTACCAACAACGTCGTCTTCTAAAATAGCAGGGTATTTACCTGCCAATTGCCAACTCGAAAAGAATGGTGTCCAATCGATATATGGACGTAATTCTTCTAGCGGAAAATCGTCGTATACTTTGTTGCCAATAAAACTTGGTGTGGTAGGGGAGTAGTTAGACCAGTCTATATCCACAGTCTTTTGTCTTGCTTCTTCTATGGAAATGTACTTTTTAGTATCGTCTCTTTTTAATCTGCTTTCTCGTATTCGACCTAATTCATTTTTGACGTCAAGGATAAAATTTGATTTGACATCTTCTTTGTTTGTTGTCAAGTTACTGGCAACGGTTACACTTTTAGAGGCATCTAAGACATGTACGGTGACTCCTGAATATTGTGGTTCTATTTTTAATGCGGTGTGTAATTTTGATGTTGTTGCACCGCCAATTAACAATGGAATATTCATATTGAGGCGTTCCATTTCTTCGGCGACATAGACCATTTCATCAAGAGAAGGAGTGATCAGACCGCTCAAGCCGATGATGTCAACATTGTGTTTTTGAGCCTCTTCTAATATTTTATTGGCGCGAACCATGACACCAAGGTCAATAATTTCAAAATTGTTACAAGCCAGTACGACGCCGACAATGTTTTTTCCAATGTCATGGACATCACCCTTAACTGTAGCTAGTAGGATTTTTCCTTTTGTACTGCCTTCACCTTTTGATTTTTCTGCTTCTATAAATGGTGTTAGATATGCCACTGATTTTTTCATGACCCGCGCACTCTTGACCACTTGAGGCAGAAACATTTTACCAGAGCCAAATAAGTCTCCAACAATATTCATCCCATCCATTAACGGGCCTTCTATGACTTCGAGAGATTTATCAAATTGTTGACGAGCCTCTTCCGTATCGTCTTCTATATATTCTGTTATTCCTTTGACAAGGGAATGAGCCAATCGTTCATTGACAGGCAACTCTCTCCATTCTAAATTTCGTTGTTGTTTTTTGCCTCCGCTTTTTACTTTCTCGCCATAAGCTGTCAATGCATCTGTAGCATCTGGATGACGATTGAACAAAACATCTTCAACAAGTGTCAATAAATCTTTTGGAATGTCTTCATAGACCTCAATCATCCCTGCATTCACAATACCCATGTCCATCCCTGCTTTAATGGCATGATATAAAAAAGCGGAGTGCATGGCCTCACGAATCACATTATTTCCTCTATAGGAAAAAGAAATATTACTGACACCGCCGCTTATTTTAGCACCTGGACATTGTTCTTTGATTTGACGAGTTGCTTCTATGAAGTTAATCGCATATTCATTGTGTTCTTCAATTCCCGTGGCAACGGCAAAAATATTTGGATCAAAAATAATATCAGACGGCGGAAAGCCAACCTCATTAACAAGAATATTATACGCTCTTTTGCAAATCTCCACTTTACGCTCAATCGTATCTGCTTGACCTTCTTCGTCAAAGGCCATGACGACAGCAGCAGCGCCAAACCGTCTGACCACATTGGCTTGTTTTTTAAATGCTTCCACGCCCTCTTTCATCGAAATGGAGTTGACGATGCATTTGCCTTGCACACATTTAAGTCCAGCCTCAATGACAGAGAATTTTGACGAATCAATCATGATCGGCAGTTTGGCAATGTCAGGTTCAGCCATCATCAGATTGAGGAATGTTTTCATTTCTTCTTCGGAGTCAAGCAAGCCTTCATCCATATTGACGTCCAAAATCTGCGCTCCTCCTTCTACTTGGTGATTGGCAACGGATAAAGCTTCTTCGTAATTTTTGTCTTTAATGAGACGAGCAAACTTTCTTGAACCAGTGACATTGGTTCGTTCGCCGATATTAATGAAGTTAAAATTATCTCTTACGATCAAGGGTTCCAGTCCACTATACATAGACAGAGGCGATGACTCCTTAGGTTGTCTTGGTTGGAGTTCTTCTACGGCTTCTGCCATTAGGCGAATGTGATCTGGCGTTGATCCACAACAACCGCCGACGATATTGACAAAACCATTCCCTGCAAAATCTTTGATGTGTTCTTTCATCTGATCTGGAGTCTGATCATATTCGCCCAGCTCATTTGGCAATCCAGCATTGGGATATGCACAGACATATGTATCAGAAACCTTAGATAAGGCTTGGACATAAGGTCTCATCTCTTTTGCACCTAAGGCACAATTCAGACCGACTGCAAAAAGATTCATGTGTTTGATGGAAATCCAAAATGCTTCAGTCGTCTGACCACTCAATGTACGACCACTGGCATCTGTAATTGTACCAGAAACAATGATTGGTTTCTTTCCCTTCTTTTCTTCGAATAAAAGATCAAGTGCAAATAATGCTGCTTTGGCATTTAGCGTATCAAACACTGTTTCGATCAAAAACAGATCTGCGCCACCTTCCCAAAGTGCTCTTGCTTGATCAAGATAAGCCTGACACATTTCGTCAAAAGTCACTGCACGGTATCCTGGATTGTTGACATCTGGAGAGATAGATAATGTCCTGTTTGTTGGCCCCATCGCACCAGCTACAAATCTGGGTTTATCTGGATTTTCTTTGGTAAACTCGTCAGCAGCTTCTTTCGCGAGCTTTGCAGATTCAAAATTTATATCATAGACAGCATCCTGCATATCGTAATCCTCTTGAGCGATAACGGTTCCACTGAAGGTATTGGTCTCAATGATATCCGAGCCAGCGCGTAGGTATTCCCTATGGATATCCTTTATTATCTCAGGCTGAGTAATAGAGAGGAGGTCATTATTCCCTTTGATGTCTTTATGGAAATCTTTGAATCGTTCTCCACGAAAATCATCCTCAGTGAGTTTATGTCGTTGGATCATGGTACCCATGGCACCATCGAGTACGAGAATACGATCCTTTATAATGTCTTCTATAGTCTTTGTCATAAATCGGCGCAAAAATAGCAACATCTACAACAAAAAGGAAATTGGGTTTTGATTTAGGTGGATATTGTATGTATTTGTTGGCAAGAAAGCGTTTTAGGCTCTTTGGAATATCATTTATTGTCCTTAATTTGAGAATATGAACTGGACTATCTTTATATCAACAATGCTATTCTTGCTTGCCTCTCCTGCTCTTTCACAAGACCGTACTTCTTGGGATTTTGTAGACCACAGAGACGAAGACAATAAAATTGATAATCTATATCCTTATAAAAATGGTCTGGTCTATGTCAAAACTGGGAAAAAGTGCTATAAGCCATCATCTGTTGAATACCTAGATACCGATGGGAATCATCAGACTTTGTTTAGTCTGCCATTTTTCGCTGCCAGTGTTCAGTTTTTTGAAAGTGATAACGGTATGTTGACAATTATTTTATCAGAATTAATTGATATTGATGTTGTATTTGGCGGCATAGTCAAAATTGTTTTTGACGGTATACATGTTGACATAAGTGGTGAGGCAGCTGTAGAAGATGGGTATATCGGAAATAGGTTTCTCGGTTTTATGTCATTTGCCAATGATACCTTATGGACGGTTAAAGAAGTAGATACGCATTCTTTTTCAGATACAACTTTGCAGGATGTCCACATTGTTGAATATGTTTTAGATGATTATTATAGCGGTATATATTTGAATAAACAAAATGATCTATTGGTTTCAGATGGGTCTTTGCTTTTTCAATTATCGAATTTACAATCTCAAACTGAGGAACAAAGAACTGTGTACACTGGAGAATTAATAATGCTGAATAGTGTACCAGAAAGTTCTTTTTATTTCAATGAAATTATTGATTTTTCAATAGCTGCCTCTAGAGATGAAGTAGGCGTTTTCACCAATGGATTTAAAGAACATGTATACACTCTTAATCACCCAGAGTTTGTAGATGACATACAATACTATGTTGATAACAATTCTCTTTATGCCAGAACGAATATATACAGTGAATTAACTACGAGTATTTGGCAATTGGACATTGTTAACCAAGAATGGAATCAAATTAGTGATGGATCGAAGTTTGAATGGTTACTGACCGATGATGTCATGCAAACGCAAATATCAGCGATTAATGATGGCAGGCATATTTATATAGAAAGACTACCATTAGATTCGGAAGAATCATTTAGCACAATTTCTTCATTAGAGATTACAGAAGCATATGTGAAGTCCATATCTCCAGATAAATTTGAGACCAAAGTAACCGTCTTCAATAATAATGATTTTGACATATGTAAAATAAATGTTGGTGCTCTACTTAACCCAAACCACTGTCAATATTTGTATTTTGAAAATGATATGAATCTACTCTCAAATCAAGAAATGGAATTCATTGACACCTTTTACTTTTCTAGTCAACCTACAGATTTAAATTATTTTATCGCAGGTGCTAATTTCAAACGAGTAGATACTCAACCAGTAGTAGCTGATTTCATTGTTTCATCTTTTGAAATAGAAAATGAACCTTTACGTTTATTCCCAAATCCTGCTACGGATTTTATAACCATTATTAATATTGATTTATCTCAGAAATTTAATTACTCAATTATTGACATTTATGGGCGTACCGTTAGCAAGGATCGTTTATATGAATCAACTGTACAACTCGATGACTTGGCTACTGGTGTCTACTATATACAACTAAGGTCAAAGGATGAAGCGTATTTGGGGAAGGTGGTTAAGTTATGAATCTGTTAGGTATATCGTGTCTCATAGAATATTTATTTAATGTATTTAATGTATGTATTTAGCTTATATCTGTGACCTTTCCGTATAACATATCCACCTTACGGGCTTTAGCCTTTGGAGTGGATTACTTAAAAAATTCAATTTTGAAGAATTCGCAACCTCTTGTTGCTAATTATAAAAATGTCTTGTATTATTTACACACACATTTTAATTACTTTATGAGATTTGAATTTCAAAAATTATTCACTATTAACCTTAATCCCACACTGTTCAAACCTGAGTCGTGAGGCCAATTTGTTGAGAAGCTCATAATCAATCATAACCTCATTCTCATAAGGGGGGCTTTGATATAGATAATTCCTTTTTACTTTACAAAATTGATCTTTAATTAGTAAGCATTAATTCTACTATCCCTTTAAACATATCCACCCCAGTCTCAATCAACTCATCTGGAAAATCATAAGCAGCATCGTGCAAAGCTGGTGTCTCTATCCCCGAACCTAAACCGAACATCGCAGTTGGGAATACAGAGCTGAATCGTCCAAAATCCTCTCCAAAACGAAAAGGTGTCTCTTTATTGATCCATTGAATATTCTTTACATCTGCAGCTTGCTTTACAAGTTCATTGCAAATACTGTTGTTCTGACTTGCGGGAAAATGTTCGAACCAGTCAATGTTGTATGTCAACTTGTGACGATCCACAATCTGACTACTTTTAGAAACAATGAGATTTTTTAATTCAGTCATCGATGTTGTAGACCAGGTACGAATGGTATAATGAATTTCTGCATCTGACGGAGAAATGCCATAGGACTTTTGACCGAGCTTAGAATAGACAGGTGTTAGTAGTGAAAATGTATCTTGAGTAGAATCTGTATTTTCTAAATCTGCGAAAGCGCGAATAATCTCAGAAAGCGCTAGTGCAGGATTATTGCCAGTCTCAGGAGATGAAGCATGACTTTCTTTTCCTTTTAATGTGAGTGAAAAGCTAATCACCTCAGCGGAAAATCCTGAGTCCATGACCAATACTTTATGCATGTCCTCTTGCGGAATATTGTGCAAAGCAAACATATAGTCAATGCCAAGTGCATGAAATGTTGGGTCATCCAACATCTGTTGTGCGCCTTTCCCATTTTCTTCTGCTGGTTGAAATAGAAGAATGACGCTTCCAGTATCAAAAATTTGTTTTTCTAGCCAAGGTGCCATTCCTGCAACCGTGGCCATATGTCCATCATGCCCACATTTATGAGAAATGGATTGGTAGTTTGATTTGTAGGGAAGATCATTTTCCTCTCGTATCGGCAACGCATCTAATTCACACCTGAATGCAATAGTAGGGCCGCTGTTTCCAAACGTATACACAACAGCGACGCCAGTTCCTCCAATATTGTTATGTATTTCTGAGGGATTAAACTGTGTGACAAATTCAATAATGTGCCTAGCTGTCTTGACTTCTTGTCCTGACAATTCGGGATATTGATGAAGGTGATGTCTTAACTGAACAAGTTGATTCATATCGTCGCAGAAATTTATTGAGACTTGCGCGAATACAAATTACTGTTTAATTACCAGAGCTTCATAGCCCACACAACTAATGTGTAGCTCTTGATGTTTTTCAGCTTTGACAGTAAACGCTCCAGAAAGATCTGATACTCTACCATATTCAGTACCTGCCACGACAATGTTTACACCAGGTAATTTATCACCAGTGGTATTTACAATTGTTCCCGTCCATTCTCCATTAGCGTAGTTGGCAGTTACTTCGAGTTTTTTCAGGACTGTTGTAAGTTCGCCGGCAATGATGGTTCCTTGAACACTGCTATCTGGGTTTTTCTTTTCCTTATTTAATTTGAACGTTAAGGGTATCGACATAGAAGTTTTTATTGTTCTACCACGTTGCTTTCCAGCGATAAAACCAGGCGCATGTTCGATCACTCTTATCGCCTCTTTGTCACATCCAGATCCGATGCTATTCATTACAGTTGCATCCGAGATAGAACCATTTCGTTCAATATCAAATTGCACCTTGATTGTGCCTTCGACTCCAGAGGTTCTTGCCTGCAAGGGATACCTTATTTCACCCATCACATACTTGTAAAAAGCATCCATTCCCCCTTCATAGTTGGGTTGTTCTTCCACTACGGTAAAAATGTCACGCCTGTCTTGCATTCTTTCCGTTTGGCTTGCAGGGCGATTTTCTTGGGCGCATCCAACGACGATGAATAGAACAATACTGAATAAGGTTAACGTTCCGAATTTCATAAGAAATACTCTTTTTAGATTTTGATAATTGTGCTTGAATTTATCAAGCTCGTTCGATTTATTTGTAAAGTAAGAATTAGTTATTAAAGTGTTATTTTACTAAATATATAATTAGCGATTAACTCTTTTGTAACGATTCGCCGAGGAGTCCCAACGGGACGACCTGGAGTTTAGACAATTTGCACATAGACGAGGTCGTCCCGTTGGGACTCCTAAACACAACACCACTAGGATGGGGCGATGCCCCATCCTAGTGGTGTAACCCCTTTGGGGTATTTGCTTTTATCAATCAATGATAATCTTAGTATTATTAATGCTATCCATTGCTTGTAAAGTGTGTTAGCCCTGAAAGGGCGCAAAGCCTATAGCCTATGGCAACGCCATTGGTATGATGTCTT